>JAJBSY010000302.1 GCA_020861205.1 Deltaproteobacteria bacterium
GGATATACCCGCGTACCCCCCGGGACAGTTCCCAGACGAACGGGAAAAACGACCGGGGCGGAACGGCGGGCTCCACCTCGGGAAAGGGGTCTATTCTTGACTCGAACCAGCGGAACACGGCCACCTCACACATTCGACGATATCACCAATGAAACGGCATGGTAGCCCATTCCCGCATCCATGGCTATTATGCCGTCAAAGACCGCATTGACGGCCCGTACCCGCAACCCTATAGTAACGGACTTCGCTCACGGTAACCTTGGAGGCGCCATGCGGATCGACCGGATACACACTGTCGCGTTCAGTCCCTGCGGCACCACCGCCGCCACCCTGCGGGCCGTTGCCGCCGGATTCGGCGGTCCGGTGACGGAGCATGACCTGACCCTTCCCGGGGCTCGTTCCTCCGTGCGCGAATTCGGGCCGCGCGACCTGGTCTGCATCGGCTTTCCGGTCTACGGAGGACGGTTGCCCCACAACGCCGGTCGGGTATTCGCCGCCGTCAGCGGCTCGGATACGCCCGCCGTGCTGGTCGCCGTTTACGGAAACCGCGATTACGAAGACGCCCTGCTTGAAATGCAGCGGGAAGCCGAAAAGAGGGGTTTTGTCGCCATAGCCGCGACCGCGGCCGTGGCCGAGCATTGCATGGCCCCGGAAGTCGCCGCCCGGCGGCCCGACGCGCAAGACGCCGCCATACTGGCCCGGTTCGCCGAGGCCGTGGCCGCCTATGCGGGCGCCCTGTCCGCCGCGTCCGCCGCGCGTTTCACCGCGCCGGGCGAGTACCCGTACAGGAAGGAAATGCTCCGCGCCAATGCGGCCCCCAGGGCTGCCGAAGGGTGTACCCGTTGCGGCACTTGCGCGAAGGTCTGCCCCACCGGCGCCATCGACGCCGCCGCGCCGGAAGGAGCCGACGACGCGGCCTGTATCGTCTGCATGGCCTGTATCAAGGCCTGCCCGGAGTCCATCCGCAGGCCGACCCACCCGACGTATGAAAAATCGCGCGAATGGCTGCGCGCGACCTGTATGCGGCGGAAAGAACCCCTGTTTTTCCCGGAAGCCGTCATCCCCAAAGAATGACGGTTCCGATGTTTTTTTCTCACAGGCCGCCGGATCCGACACTTTTTCAATGCCGGATCCGGCGGCCGGGTGTATGATCCGTTCCGTAACCGGGGCAAACGCGCGGCATCCCTGGCCGCGAACCACAACGGGGGGCATATGGTCCGCTTTCTCGCCCGCGCGGCGCGGGCTCTTTGTGTAACCGCCTTCGCGGTTTTTTGTACCGTTATCTGCCTCGGCGCCGGCGTCGCCCAGGCGTTGACCGTCATCAGCGCCATGCCCGAAGGCGAGGTGCGCGACCTTACCCAGATAACGGTGCGCTTCAGCGAAACCATGCGGCCGCTGGGCGTCATGGATGAAAAGGCGAAAGACGCGCCCCTCAAGCTTTCGGTCAGTAACGGCAAGCTCCCCAAGGGAACGTTTCGCTGGCTGGATCCTTCGACCCTTGCCTACCTTTTCGACGCGCCCCTAAACCGGCCTCTCACCATCCGGGCGCTCGTGCCGAACGGCACAGCGGCCCTTTCCGGCGAAACCCTGGACAGGGACGTCGCCTGGACCGTCACAACCCCGCCGCTGACGCTCCGCGCGGACAACCCGGAAGACGCCCCCCTGCCCCGGACCAAAGCCACTCTGGTCCTTCATGCGAACTACCCCTTGAGCCTGAAGCAGCTCAGGGAAAAATCCCGCCTGACCGTCAACGGGGAAACGCGCCCGTTCTCCATTAAAAAGCCTGACGCGGCGGAGTATTACCAGGGAAGGCAGAGTTCCTGGCGCTATACCTACGCAATCAAGGGCAGCCTCCCCAAAAACGGGACCGTGAAACTGGATATCGGCCCGGGCCTTACCGCCAGGGGCGGCGGCGATCCGGCGGGCAAAGCGTCCTTTTCTTTCCGGGGATATGGCGACCTCCGCCTGGCGTCATGGAACATGGGCGGCTACGGTTCCACGGAGAAAAAGGGAAGCCCGCGGCCGGAGAACAGGCTGACCCTCACCTGGAACAACCCCGTCGGATACGGGGACTTGCTCGCGCACATCACAGTAACGCCCGAAGCCGCCGTGCCGGACGGCAAAAAGCTCCCTATCTCCGGTTTCATGCCGTCCCCTTCCGCCACCGGCACCGGATTTACCCTTCCCCATGTCTGGGAGCCGCGCACCGCCTACACCGTGACGATCCGCCCCGGCCTGAAGGACCGGTACGGGACGACCCTCGCCAAGGAGGAGGTCATCACCTTCACGACCGGCGATTACCAGCCCTACCTGCTCATGCCCAGGGGCTCGGTTGTGATGGAAACCGAACTCTCCCGCCTGTTCCCGCTGACCATGCGCAACGCGCGAACGGTAACCGCCGCCGCGCGCTACCTGCCGTGGGGCGCGGACGCCTTCCGCGTCCTGCGCGGCGGTTCCGCTCGCGGCGATGAGCTCGTTCCGGAATCCGGCAAGGCCGAAACCGCGGCGATCGTGGTGGATACGGACGACTTCCCGAACAAAACCCTGCGCCGGGACCTGGATATTCCCTCGGCTTTCGGACGTTCGCCGTCGGAGGGGATGCGCGGGCTTGTCGCCCTGCGCCTCGTGCCCCCGGAAAAAGACGGCGGCGACGATGCCCTCGCCCGTTTGTACGCCAACCGCAACCTCGAAGCGAACGTCCAGATAACCGACCTCGGCGTCGCCGCCCGGCTGGGCGACGACGCGAGCCTTGTCTGGGTGGCGGCTTTTTCTTCAGGCAAACCGGTTTCCGGCGCATCGGTCCGGTTGCTGGACAAGGACGGAAACACCATCTGGAGCGGTGAAACGGACAGCCGGGGACTCGCCCTTCCGCCCGGCCTGGCCTCATTCTCCGCCATACCCGCTTTTTGCATGGCCGAAACCGGCAATGACGCCAGCGTGCTTGATCTCGCAACGAGCGGGCTGCCCGCCGATAAAGCCGCCTATGCCGAACGCCTCGACCAGGCTTCCCCCTGGGCGGTGCACGCCGTAACCCAGCTCTCCCTGTACCGGCCGGGACAGACGGTGAATACCGCGCTCTATGCCCGGCGGTACACGGACGTCAGCGGCAAGGCCGGCGATTACCCCGCCTGGCTGCCCGTTGCCGGCGAAAAACTCCAGGTCTCCGTCCAGGACCGGAACGGCAAGGTCGTGCATACGTTCGAGGCCGTCACCAACGCGTACGGTTCCGCGCCTTTTTCCCTCACCCTGTCGCCGGAGGCCGAGCCGGGCTGGTACACCGTGCGGGCTAGGTCGGAGAGGTTTCCCTACGAAGCCGCCGCCACCCCGTTCCGGGTGGCGG
>JAJBSY010000426.1 GCA_020861205.1 Deltaproteobacteria bacterium
GCCGGGGTTGCTCGAGAGCGAATTTTCCCTCGTGCGGCTCACCGTCGACGCCGACTAGGCTGATGCCGTGTACGAGAACTGCCAGCCGTTGGTGCCCGAAGACCTCGCGGACATCATTTATTTCGTCGTCACCCGGCCCCGCCACGTCAATATCGGGCGGCTGGTGGTTACGCCCGTCTGCCAGTCGGACGGGGGAACCGTCGTCTACAAGGGGCCGAGCCGGTAACCCTTCATGGATGCGACTGCGAACGGCAAGGCCGCGGCGGAGCAGGACGCCGCGGCCTCATCTTCCCCTTTGGCGATCGACGCCGTGTTCACCTGGGTGGACGGCGCGGATCCTGTCTGGATCGAAAATAAAGGCGCCCTGCGGCGCCGGGTGTTCGGCAAGGACCGGGATACGCCGGATGACGCGGACAACGCGGCGCGCTTCCGGGATAATGACGAACTGAAGTACGCCCTGCGGTCGCTGGCGCTTTTCGCTCCCTGGATACGCGCCGTGCACCTGCTCACCGCGGACCAGAAACCGGCCTGGTTGAATACGCGCACCGTGAACCTGGTGTCCCACAGGGATGTTTTTCCGGAAGATGTCCCCTTGCCGGTTTTCAGCACGAGGCCCATCGAATTCTGCGTGCACCGCGTGCCGGGCCTGGCCGAGCATTTTCTGTATTGCAATGACGATTTTTTACTGGGGCGGCCCGTATCTCCCGGCGAATTTTTCCGGCCCGACGGAACGCCGCTTCTCTGGGTTCTGAAACGCGGGGAAGGATACATGCGCAAAGTCGCCGGCAAACTCGGCGGCCCGGACTCCCACGCGTCCGCCATAGCCCGGGCGCACGCGCTTATCCGCGAGCGTTACGGCAGATCGTTTCCGTATATCGTGCGGCACTATCCCCGGTCCATGGTCCGCGCCTCGGCCTACGCTCTGTGGGAGGCCTTTCCCGAAGCCATCCGGAAGACGCTTCATTCGCCTTTCCGCTCGCCGTCGGATGTTTCCGTGACCATTTTGTACCCGTTGTTCCTTTTGGCCGAGGGGTTGGGCCAGGCGAAGGTCGTCAACGGGCCGCGGCAGTTTTTTGATGTTGTCACGGGCCGGGGACCCGCGTATATGGGGGCGTCCCTCGGGGAGAAAAATACCGGAAGGAAGATGCGCCTGATTCGTTGCCTCCGCCCCCGCGCGTTCTGCATCAACGACGCGCCCGGGGCGTCCGGCGCCGACAGGAGGGGATTGCGCGATTTTTTGGACGCCATGTTCCCGGAACCGTGCAAGTATGAGATAACCGGCGGCTGACATGCGCATTCTGTTCGTGACATCGTCGAAGAACGCCAGCGGCGGCGGCCGCCAGGCCGTGTATCTGGCCACCGGCTTGCTGGAGCGCGGCCACGAGGTGTCCTTTTTCGCGCCTGCCGCCAGTATGCTCCGCCCCCTGGCGCCGGGTTTGGATTGGCTCGATCTCCCCGAACGGCGCCGCGCATGGCGGAAGGCCTGGGAAAGCGCCATGCGGCGGAACGAGCCTGTCATCGTGCACGCCTTCCATAACAGGGCGGTCAAATCCCTGGCCTGGAGCGGAACCCTCTGGCGGCTCATGGGGAAGCCCGTGGCCTGCGTCGCGCACCGGGGGGTCGTCAACCCGCCGACCAACATACTGCCGTACATCGCGCCGGGCATCAGGGTTTTCGCGGCCAATTCGCGGGCCTGTCTCGATACGCTTCCCCTTCTTTGGCGCAAGGGGGCGGGGAAGGTCGTCTACAATTGCGTGCCGGATGCCAAGGTGACGCCGACCAGGGACGCGGCCGCCGTGCGGGCGGAACTGCGCGTCACGCCGGAAACCGTCGTTATCGGCGCCGTGAGCAACAACGCGCCGATCAAGGGGCAGGAATTTCTGCTCCGGGCATTCGCGCGGCTGCGGGATGACGGCCAGGTTTTATGCCTGGTAGGCGGCAACGAGGAGAAATGGGCGCCCCTCTGCCGTGAACTGGGGATCCTGGAGCGCGTGCGCCTCATTCCGCGCACCGAGCGCGTGGCGGATTACCTGCAAGTGCTGACGCTCTTCGTCTTGCCGTCGCTTTCCGAGTCGTCGCCCAACACGCTCCTGGAAGCCATGCGCATGGGGTTGCCCGCCGTGTGCAGCGCGGTCGGCGGCGTGCCCGAGTGCATCAGCGACGCGCGCTACCTCGTGCCGCCCGGGGACGACGAGGCGCTGGCAACGGCCGTTTCCTCGGCGTTATCCGACAGGGACGCCCTGGCGGAAGCCGCCCGGCGCAACAAGGCGTTCAGCGAACGGTTCACGGTGGCGAAAAAGCTCGACATCATGGAAGGCATCTATAGGGATCTTTTGCGGCCCTATGGCGGGAACGGGTAACTTCTTACACTGGATGACATAGTGCGTGAATACATACTGACCATATCCTGCCCGGATGCCGTCGGCATCGTGGCGGCGGTGACGACCTTTCTGGCGGTTTCGGACTGCAACATCAAGGACAGCGCCCAGTTCGGGGACCCCGCGACCAGGCTGTTTTTCATGCGGACGCATTTCTCGGCCGGCGACAACGCCCCGGACCTGGAAACGCTGCGCGCCTCCTTCTGCGCCACGGCCAAGCGCTATCACATGAACTGGAACATGGTCCGCGCGGACGAACGCTGCCGGATGCTCATCATGGTCTCGAAACAGGGCCATTGCCTTAACGATCTGTTGTTCCGCCACCGCAGCGGCGCTCTACGCGCGGATATCGCGGGCATCGTTTCCAACCATGAAACGTTCCGGGACGTGGCCGAATGGCAGGGCATCCCGTTCCATTACCTGCCCGTGACCCCGGAAACCAAGGAAGAAAAGGAAAAAGAGCTCCTTTTCATGGTCGAAAAGGAAAAAATCGATCTGGTCGTGCTGGCCCGGTACATGCAGATATTGTCACCGGAACTGTGCGGCGCCCTGGCGGGAAGGTGCATCAACATCCACCATTCCTTCCTGCCCAGCTTCAAGGGGGCGCAGCCGTACCGGCGGGCGCACGAGCGCGGCGTGAAGCTTATCGGGGCCACGGCCCACTACGTGACCGCCAACCTGGACGAGGGGCCGATCATCGAGCAGGAAGTGCAGCGCGTTGACCATGCCCATACCCCCGAAGATCTCGCCGCCATCGGCCGCGACGTGGAAAGCATCGTGCTGGCCCGCGCCGTCCGTCTGCACATCGAGCACCGCGTTCTGGTGAACGGCAACAAAACCGTGGTGCTGCGGTAGCGCGGAGCAAGGTTGCCGAGCCGCCGGCAAGGGCCGCCGGCAGCCGAAGGCATACTATTTGGTACGGTGGCCGGTTGCCGGA
>JAJBSY010000010.1 GCA_020861205.1 Deltaproteobacteria bacterium
CGCAGGTGCCGCAGGCCGAGGCGATGGTGATGCCCCGCTCCTGTTCCTCGGGCATGAAATCCATGGCGGCCGCGCCCTCATGAACCTCGCCCATGCGGTGAATATTGTCCGTGTAGAAAAGGATGCGCTCGGAAAGGGTCGTCTTCCCGGCGTCGATGTGCGCGATGATGCCGATATTCCGTATTCGGGAAAGAGATCCGGCCATTGGTGTCCCCGGTTATTCGCAGTTATTCCGCGGGCGGGGTCGGCCCGTCGCCGCTGACCGCCCAGTCCGTTTCCACGAAAAAATTGCGGGAAAGACCGGGCCAGGACCAGTATGCCTCATTACCGGGGGTAAGGACAAGGGGAGCGCTGCCCAGGTATCCCGGAACGGCCGCTTCCGCGCAAAAGACGGCGGAAAAAGCGCCTTGGGCGGCGTCTCCTTCGAAGGGCACCAGGGCGGCGTCCGGATGGGCGAGGCGGAGGGAGTCGTTCGAAACCGGCGCGGCGAAGGTCGAGGCGGCGATCCCGATCCGGACGGGGGCCCCGTAGCGGAGAAGGGGCGTATCGCGCTCAGCCGCGATACGGCCGATGTCCGCGTACACGGCGTCCCGGCCCAGCAGAATCAACCGGCCGCGCGCGTTCTGGCCGCAGCAATGCGCGGCAAGGTCGAGGGCGTCTTCCGGGCCGCATTCCGCCGCGAGCTCCTGGCCCGCGAGTTCCAGGGCGGCCAGAACCGGCTTTGGAAACGGCGTTCCGTCCCGGACGACGCGGCAGGTCAGGATGTCCGGCACACCGGCCAGCATGGCGGGAACGAGGGCCGCGAGCACGCGCGCCGGTCCGGCGTAGGCTTCGTCCCACAAGACGACCGTCCAGGCGACCGGCCCGCGCGACTCGTGCAGGGAAAAACCCTGCCGCATGTCCGTCGCGGCCCGACGGGAGGCGGAGTGCGCAACCCCGCGAACGGCGGCCATCCGGGCGATCGCGGTCTTGATGACGGCCCGTTCCCCGGGTGTGAGAACGTCATACGCTTCCGCGAAAACGTCATCCGGCACGAGGCGGTCGTTTATCCTGTCGGGGAACGCGAAAGCCATGCCCGTCAGCTCCTCGTTTTCAATCCAATGGGCCCGCGAGAAGCGGCTTGCCGAGCTGCTGCTTGATGTAGTTCACGGCAAAGGCGGCTATCAGTTCTTCCTTGGTCATGCTCTTCCCGTACCCGCCGTCCTTGATGACGTTCTGGAACTCTTCGGCCCGCAATACCTCGGTGGTGGCAGCGGCCTCCTCGACCTTGGCCCCATACGGCGCGAAGCGCTCCTGGAGGACGGCGAGATCCTGCGCCTTCAGCCCGTTCATGTAGGTTTCGATGGCTTCGGGCGTGGGGCGCTTGGGCGATTCCATGAACGCCTTCAACCCCGCGAAAGACCGCTCGGCCCCGGCCGTGATGTGGCTCTGTTTCACCATGTTCATGCTTTTCCAGCCCGCGTCCATCCAGCGGTACATGGCGTAGCCCGTATCCTTGCCGCCGGGCGCGTCCTCGTAGAACACGATAATGGAGGCCGCCGAATAGATGTACGTCTCGGCCCAGCCAAGGCCTTTGGCGAGCGTGCCCTTGACGCCGGAATAGACGAAATCCCAATCCGAGTATTTCCCGATGGTCGCGGCTTTTTTGCCCACATCGGACGTTCCTTTCTGCCAGGAGACGGAAATGAGCATCTGGCGGCCCTGGTGTTCGGTCATGAGAAGGACCCGCTCCAGGGTGTACTTGTAATACGCGCCGGTATTGTCGTCCGGCGTGATCTCTTCCACTTCCGTGCCGCGCAGAACGAGGGGCTTGTCCTTGTGCTGCCCGAACTGTTCCCACAGCGGGGAGGACAGCGCCAGGATACCCGACCCCGGCTGCCACGCGGCGTAGCGGATGGAGGAGGGGTAGACAACGGTCATGGGCACCTTGGGGTTGAAAAGATATTGCAGGGTCGTGCCCAGCGGCACGCCTTGCAGGCGCGAACGCCAGAGCACGCCGGCCCCCTTCTCGTATGTATCCGGGAAAGGCGGTTTATCCCCTATGCCGGTGAGGTTGATGGGAGACGTGGTATATTCGAGAAACGTGTTCAGCGTGACGGAGTCGGGCGCCGGGGCCGACGGGTCCCGCATGGCGAGAAGCGCGTCAACGCCCTTCTGCACTTCGGGAGGAAGGGTTCCGTCGCCCGCGTTGGCCGTGCCGGCAACGGAGGCGCACAGCATAAGGCAGAGAACGAAGGCGCCGACGCGCCGGAAAAGGCCGTTAGAAAAAGTCACCGTATTGGTCATATTGTGGTACACCTTAAAAAAAGATAAAAAGACCCATGCCGATGCGGCGGAATTCCGCGCGCCCGGTTCGCGCCGGAACACCACGGAACCTGCGCTCCGCCCGTGGCGGCAAGCCTCGCGGAGGAGCTTGGAAGATACGTTGCTCTTCCCGTGAGGTCAAGCAACCGGCCCCGGTTAATAACGTTTGGGTTTTATCAGGAGAATCTATGCTCGCTTTTTGTCTTTTCGTCGTCGTTCTCTACCTGGTTGCCGTGTTCGCCGTCACCCTGCCCTATTGGTACGAGACGGGCAACGCTCCTTCCGAGGACATTCCCGTCGCCGCATGGTCTCCCCGTCCGGTAGCCATCCTGTGGCTCGAGGCCGCCTTCCGCGCGTTGCAACTGGCCGTCGCGTTTCCGCTCGATCCGATCCTGCGGCGCATGGAGACCAAAAAGGAAGATACGGAAGACCTCCCCCCCGTGCTGCTGGTGCACGGCCTCTATCACAATCCTTCCGGCTGGATTTTTCTGCGCGGCCATCTCCTGAGGTCGGGGTTCCGTAAAATCCACACCATGCGCTATTCCTGCCGGAAGACGGACATAAACGCCATTACGTACGCCCTGGATACAGCCGTCCGGGATCTTGAAGCGCAATCCCCGGCGAAAAAGCTTCTTCTTGTCGGCCACAGCCTCGGCGGCCTGCTTATCCGCAACTGGCTGGCTACCCGCGAAAATCAGACGCGCGTCCTCGGGGCGGTCACCCTGGGCGCGCCGCACCGGGGCAGCAAGATGGCCGCCCTCGCCTTCGGAAAACTGGGGCGCAGCCTTTCTCCGGCCAACCCCTTTTTCGCGGACCTCGCGCGCACGGAGAGCGAAGCCTCAATACCCTGCATTTCCCTCGTTGCCGAAGCGGACACCATGGTCCTGCCGCAACGGAACCTGGTACCCGTCACCAAGGGATGGGAAATGCGCCTGACACCCTATACCACCCACGCCGGACTCATGACCAAGGGAGCGGTCTGCCGCATGGTGGCCTGGGAATTGCAC
>JAJBSY010000006.1 GCA_020861205.1 Deltaproteobacteria bacterium
GTCATGACGGATCCCGCGTGAAAAAGGGTTGCGTTGCATACACTGGGCCTTTTGACAAGGCCCGTTGGCGCCCGCGGCGCGGACGGGGTTCATCCCCGCCGTTAGCGGCGGAAACGGGCGCTCTTTACAAATCCCGGCTCGGCCGTTTTTTCCATACGCGACGGTATGCGTATGCATACCCTTCCGGCAAGCCCGAGGCAAGGGTTACGGCTTCCCGGGTAGTGCCTCAATTTGACTTCAGACAGGAAGGCGAGTTCCGCGTGGAGCGACGCGTATCTAGACATACATGAGCTCGCGTGGCGCGAGCCCGAAGAAGTATCAAGCAAATGGAGGCTCTACCGCTTCCCGAATTTTGCGAAAAACGCACGCGAAACTTGACACGGGGGTCGCGCGCGGCTATCTCCCAAGCATAAGGCGGTGGTAAAAAACCGTTGCCGTCAGAACTTACTATCCTGGAGGGATACCATGAGCTGGAATGTTATCGTGAATGCCGAAAAGTGCAGCGGCGACGGAGAATGCGTCGATATCTGCCCCGTCGAAGTGTACGAACTGCAGGACGGCAAAGCCGTTCCCGTGAACGCTGAAGAATGCCTCGGCTGTGATTCCTGTGTGGAAGTGTGCCCTTCCGACGCCATCACGGTGGAAGAAGCCTAGACAACCCCGCGCGAAGCATAAATCCCCGCTCCGGAGAGGAGCGGGGATTTTTCATTCGGAAGGGAGCGCCCCCAGGGGACAGAATCCTCGGGCGCCGGCGATACCACATAAAAAAACCTTCCCGTCCCGGAAGGCCCCGTCGTGTGGAAAGGCACCCTATTTCATGCGGTACGTAATCCGGCCGCGCGTCAGGTCGTACGGGGACAATTCCACCTTCACCCGGTCGCCGGGGAGAATGCGGATATAAAACTTCCGCATCTTGCCGGAAATATGCGCGAGCACTTCGTGCCCGTTGTCCAGGTCCACCCGGAACATCGCGTTGGGCAGAGCTTCCTGCACAACACCGTCAACTTCAATGGCGTCTTCTTTGGCCATGCATCCTCCGAAGCGTTCTTCCGCTTCCTAGTCGTTTCGTACCGAGGGTCAATTACACACTTTCCCCAAAGAGTCAAGCGCGGCAAGGATTGGCAGCGCTTCCACCGGGCGCCTTCGCCGCGTCCCCTTGGGGGGGCGGCGTCATGCCCCTGTTCGTAATTTTTTTATATATCCCATTCGGAAACAACCTGCAATAAGTACCGGGACGACGTAAGTCAGATACGGCCTGAGCCCGCGAGGGAATTTCAGCCCCTTGCCGGCATCGGCTTCGGCGATGAAGTTCTCCCATCCCCAGCCGTGCCGGGAGGTGCAAAACAGCAGATACACCATGGCGCCGATAGGCAGAAGGTTGTCGCTCACGATGAAGTCTTCCAGGTCAAGGACCACGGTGTCGCCGCCGAAGGGGTGAAAATCCGCCAGGAGGTTGAACCCCAGGGCGCAGGGAAGCGACCCCAGGTTCACTATGCAAAAGTTTATCCAGGAAGATTTTCGGCGGCTCCAGCCCTTCACGTCGATGCCGTAGGCCACAATGTTCTCGAATACCGCCACGACCGTGGAGAACGCGGCGAACGTCATGAAGAGAAAGAACAAGGCTCCCCAGAACATGGACCCCGGAATGCCGAAGAAACGCGGCATATGGTTGAACACGTTGGGCAGGGTGACGAAAATGAGCCCCGCCCCGTAGTCCGCCTTGACGCCGAACGCATAGCAGGCCGGGAAAATTATCAGGCCGGACAGGATGGCAACGGCCGTATCAAGCCCCACGATATTCACGGTTTCGCCCGTAAGGCTTCTTTCCCTGCTGATGTAGCTGCCGAAAATCGCCATGCTGCCCACGCCGATGCTGAGGGTGAAGAACGCCTGACCCATGGCGGCGTATACGCATTTCCAGAACCCTATCCGTTCCATGGCGTCAAGGTCCGGCAGGAGGTAAAAGGCGAGCCCCGCTTCGGCCCCCGGAAGGGACACGGAGCGGACAACCAGAACGAGCAGCAGGATGAAGAGACCGCTCATCATGGTCACCGTCACGCGCTCGACCCCCTTGCGCAAACCGATGCCGCACACCATGAACCCGACCGCCGTCACCACGGTCATCCAGAAAACAAGTTCTCCGGGCCGCGAGAGGAAGGCCCCGAAAAACTCGCCCACGGCGTCGGGCCCCAGCCCGTCAAAACCGCCGCTGAGGGCGTAGAAAAAATAGGCCAACATCCACCCGGCGACCGTGGTGTAGAACATCATCAAGAGGTAGTTGCCGCACAGGCCGACAAGCCCGAAATAATGCCATTTCGCCCCGACGGGCTGGAGCTTGTGGAACGAGCCCCCGATGTTCATGCGGGACGCGCGGCCCACGGAAAATTCCATCACCATGATGGGCATGGCGAAAAGAAACAGGAAAAAAAGATACAGCAGGACAAACGCCGCGCCGCCGTGGCTTCCCACGGTATGGGGAAAACGCCAGACGTTCCCGAGGCCGATGGCGCAGCCCGCCGAGATCAGCAAAAAGCCGATGCGGCTCCCGAGCGTTTCGCGTGAAGAAGTGCCCATTGTCGCTCCCGAAGACATGGTTTACGGTACCGAATGCTATCGGCTATCCGGCGTTATTTCCAGCAAAAGATCGCCCGCCCATATTCGGCCGTCGCCGCCCGGATGGGCTTGCCGAAAAAGCCTGTAATCCGGCCGCGAGCCAAGCGTCACTTACCCTTGCGGCACGGCCCGCTATCCGGCAGTGCCTCCATCTGCCTTCTAACAGGAAAGACGTTCCGCGCGGAACATAGCGTATCAAGACATACATGGTTTCGCGCGGCGCGAGCGTGGCGAAGCATCAGGCAACTCGCGTCGTTACCCCGTTATCCAAGGCCCTTGTCCATTGACGGAAAAGCGGCTACTAGACAAAGTTCATCATTCTTATACGCGGAGACGCCAATGCACGAGCAATTGCCCAAGGGCTATGAAGCCAAGGATGTGGAAGGGCGCTGGAAACAGCACTGGGAAGAGGAGCGGACCTTTACCCCGGACCTGGAAAAAGCCAAGGCCGATCCGGCGAACACCTATTCCATCGTCATCCCGCCGCCCAACGTTACGGGTAACCTGCACATCGGCCACTCCCTGAACATCACCCTCCAGGATATCCTCTGCCGCCACCAGCGGCAACTGGGGAAAACCGTGCTCTGGGTGCCGGGATGCGACCATGCGGGCATTGCCACGCAGAACGTGGTTGAGCGGCGCCTCAAGGAAGAAGGCAAAACGCGCGACGACCTCGGCCGGGAGGCGTTCATCG
>JAJBSY010000129.1 GCA_020861205.1 Deltaproteobacteria bacterium
GGATGGCTGATCTGAGGAAAAATAGGCCTCGTCGCAAAAACCCCCCGGGCCATGACCGGGGTGTTTTCCTATTCGTCCGTACCGCTCTTACCGGCGCCCGCGCAAGCGCCGCGGTGATCAGGCTCAGGTCAAGACCAAATCCGCCTTTCTCCGACCATCACGGCCGCGGCATGAAAGCCATCCCGGCGAGAGGCGGCAGGGTCAGGCGCAAACAATGGCCTTTTTCGCGAGCTTCTGCTTCCCGCGTGCCGTAATTGCCCACGTTGGACCCCCCGTAATGTTCGCTGTCCGAATTGAGCACCTCGCACCACGTCCCGCCGAAGGGGCAGGGAATGCAGTAGTCGGGCCGTACCACCGGCGTGAAGTTGAAGACCCAGAGAACCGGGGCGTACCCTTCCGATTTGCGGGTGAAACTGTAGACCGAGGACGCGTGGTCGGCGAAGTCCATCCACTCGAACCCGCTCCAGTCGAAATCATGGCGGTACATCGCCGGATTCGCCCGCGTGAACCAGTTCAGATCCCGGACCAGTGAACGGATGCCGCGATGCGTGGCGAAATCAAGCAGGACCCAGTCAAGTTCCTTGTCCTGGTCCCACTCGTTCCACTGGCCGAACTCGTTCCCCATGAAAAGAAGCTTCTTGCCCGGATGCGCCCACATATACGTGAAAAGCGCCCGCAAATTGGCCTGTTTCTGCCAGATGTCGCCCGGCATCTTCGACAGGAGGGTCCCCTTGCCGTGCACGACCTCGTCATGAGACAGAGGCAGGACGAAGTTTTCCGAAAACGCGTACAGCATGGAAAACGTCAACGTGTTATGCTTGTAGGAGCGATACACCGGGTCCGCCTGCATGTAATCCAGGGTGTCGTGCATCCAGCCCATGTTCCACTTGAAGGTGAACCCCAGCCCCCCGGCGTAGATCGGCTTCGATACGCCGGGCCAGGCCGTGGATTCCTCCGCGATGGTGACGGCGCCGGGAAACTGGCCGTGTACGACCGTGTTCAGCTCGCGCAGGAGGCTGATGGCGGCAATATTTTCCTTGCCGCCGAAAGCGTTGGGAACCCACTCCCCCTCCTTCCGCGAATAGTCGAGATACAACATGGACGCCACAGCATCGATGCGCAGCCCGTCGATGTGGAATTCCTTAAGCCAGTACAGCGCGTTGGCGAGGAGGAAGTTTTTGACCTCGTTCCGTCCGTAATTGAAAATATAGGTGCCCCAATCCGGGTGCTCGCCGAGACGGGGATCCTGATGCTCGTAGAGCGCGGTGCCGTCGAACCGCCCAAGCCCCCACTCGTCCTTGGGAAAATGGGCCGGAACCCAGTCCAGGATAACGCCGAGGCCCTCCTGGTGGCAGCGGTCCACAAAATGCTTCAACTCTTCCGGCGTGCCGAAGCGCGAAGACGGGGCGTAATAGTGGCCCGTCTGGTATCCCCAGGAGAGATCCAGGGGATGCTCGGCCAGCGGAAGAAATTCCAGGTGCGTAAAACCCATGTCCCGCGCGTAGGGAATGAGGGAATCGCACAATTCGTTGAAACTGAGATACGGATGCCCGCCGCCGTGCCGCCGCCTCCAGGAACCGGCGTGCACTTCATAAATGCTCATGGGCTCGGCGAGGGGGGGACCGAGCTCCGCCCGTTTCCGCATCCAGTCGCCGTCGTTCCAGGTATAGTTTTCAAGATCCCAGGCGACGGCGGCCGTGCCGGGACGCAGTTCCGCGAACAGGGCCATGGGGTCCGTTTTATAGACGATGTTGCCGTTTGCCTGCTTGATGCCGAATTTATACAGGTTGCCCTTGCGGATCCCCGGGACGAAGGCGGCCCATACGCCGGAACTGCCGACGGGATAAAGCGGCAACTCCCCCCACCGCCAGTCGTTTTCCTCGGTCGCGAGACAGACCTCCTTGGCGTTCGGAGCCCATACCGCGAAGCGGTAGCCGGAAACCCCGTCCCGCGTGTCGGGATGCGCTCCCAGAATGCGGTACAGGTCCCAATGCTCGCCTTTGCCGAAAAGATAGAGATCAAACGGTTCCATAAAAACCGGAAGCGTCGGTGTCGTGTCAGACATAAGTATCGCCCTTGGCTTACAACGTCAGGGAACGGTAAAGTTCCACATAGCGGCGGCCGGATTTCTCCCAGGTGAACGCCTGGACCATGGCCCGGGAAACCATGTCGCCCCAGGCCGTCTTGTTTTCCCATAACTGGACGGCGTCCATAATGGAACGATAAAAATCTTCCGGCTCCGTTCGCATGAAGGTGAACCCCGTTGATCTGGGTTCCGGATACGGGCAGATGGTATCGCGCAATCCGCCCATGGAAGAGGCCACCGGCGGCGTGCCGTACCGGAGGGCGTACATTTGGGTAAGGCCACACGGTTCGTACCGCGACGGCATGAGAAATATATCACATCCCGACTGGATACGGTGCGCCAGCTCCTCGGTATAGGAAACCGCCGCATGGAGCCTTTCGGGATACTGGCGCGCCATTTCCTGGATGGCGTTCTCATACCGCAGGCTCCCTTCGCCCAGCACCACAACGCCGACATCCCGCTCCATGAGGTCCGGCAGGATATCCAGGAGCAGGTCAATGCCCTTCTGGCCGCGCAGGCGCCCCACGAAACCGAGAAGAGGCCTGTCCATGAGATGCGGCGACAAGCCCAGCTTTTCAATGAGGTCCAGCTTGCAGGCCCGTTTGCCGGAAATGTCCGCCCTGGAATAGGGGGCCGCGAGAAATCTGTCGTTTTTCGGGTCCCATATCCAATAATCCGCCCCGTTCAAGATGCCCACGAGGTCATGCTCGCGGTGGCGGAGAATGCCGTCCATCCCGAACCCGAACCGTTCCGTCAGGATTTCCCTGGCGTAACTGGGACTGACCGTAGTGATCCTATCCGCGAGAGCGATGCCGCCCTTTAAAAAGTTGAAGTCGCCGTAAAACTCCACGCCGTCCATGCCCCAGGCTTCGGAAGGAAGGCCCGAATCCCGGAAAAGCCGGGACGAAAACCGACCCTGGAACGCGATGTTGTGGATGGTGACGAGGGTTTTGGTATCCCGCCAAAAGGGATCGCTTTGGCGCAGATAGTGGATGTACACCGGCAGGAGCGCCGATTGCCAGTCATGGGCGTGCACGATCGCCGGCGCCTCGCCGAGTTCACGGATAACCGCGAGGACGGCCCGGCTGAAAAAGATGAACCGCTCGGCGTTGTCGAAATAATCGCCGTAGTGGTCGTTATAGTAGTTTTTCCGGTCGAAGTATTCGCTGCGTTGCAAAAAGTAGACTTTGACCCCCCGGTAATC
>JAJBSY010000048.1 GCA_020861205.1 Deltaproteobacteria bacterium
TTCGCGACCTTTTCGCCCAAGGCAAGAAGAACGCCCCCTGCCTGATCTTCATCGACGAAATCGACGCGGTCGGCAGGCAGCGCGGCGCTGGGCTCGGCGGCGGGCACGACGAACGCGAGCAGACCCTGAACCAGATGCTCGTGGAAATGGACGGCTTCGAGGCCAACGAGGGCGTCATTCTCATCGCGGCCACCAACAGGCCGGACGTGCTCGACCCCGCGCTTCTCCGTCCGGGCCGTTTCGACCGCCAGGTGGTTGTCCCCGCCCCGGACGTCAAGGGCAGAAAGCAAATTCTCGCGGTGCATTCGCGCCGGACGCCGCTCTCGCCGGATGTCGATCTTGACGTTCTCGCGCGCGGCACGCCGGGCTTCTCGGGCGCGGACCTTGAAAACCTGGTCAACGAGGCCGCGCTCATGGCGGCGCGGACCAACAAGGATCTGGTTACCATGGCCGAGTTCGAGGAAGCCAAGGACAAGCTCCTCATGGGCAAGGAGCGCAGAACCATGGTGCAGACCGAGGAAGAACGCAAGAAAACGGCTTACCACGAAGCCGGCCACGCCCTTGTTTCCGTTCTGCTTCCCGGAACGGATCCGGTGCACAAGGTTACCATCGTGCCGCGCGGCAGGGCTTTGGGCCTGATGATGCCGCTTCCCGAGCGCGACCGCTACGGCATGGAAAAGAGCGAGCTTGAAAGCCGCATCGCCATCGCCCTGGCCGGCAGGGCGTCCGAGCTGATCATCTACAACAACCTGACCACCGGCGCGTCCGACGACATCAACAAGGCGACCCAGACGGCCCGGGCCATGGTCTGCCGCTACGGCATGAGCGACGCTATCGGCCCGATGTCCATAGGCGAACAGAACCAGGAAGTGTTTATCGGCCGCGAATGGGTTTCCCACCGCGAACACAGCGAGGAGACCGCCCGCCTTGTGGACGCCGAGGTTAAACGCATCGTGGATACAGCCATGAAGACGGCGGACACGCTTCTCCGGGATAACATCGATACCCTGCACAAGCTCGCCGCGGCCCTGCTTGAGCGCGAAACCCTTACCGGTTCGGACATCGACAAGATCCTCAAGGGCGAGGAACTGCCTCCTCTCGAGAACAAGGCCGAAAAGGATCTGGATTTTTCCAGTGAAAAGGCGCCTGTTGACCCGCAGGACATCGCGCCGGAGACGGACGACGACGAGGACTTCGTCCTTTCGGAGGACGAAGAGCAGGAAAACAGCGAGTGGCGCGGCGGGGACTCGCCCCGGGACGAGGAAAAGTGAGCGCGCCGGGCACATGGAAAAGCAGGGGGGGCAGGGGTTTCGGCACCGCCCCCTTTCTCGTTGCCGGGATAGTCAATATCACCCCGGATTCCTTTTCCGACGGCGGCCGGCACTACGCGCCGGAGGAAGCCATGGCCCGGTGCCGGCAGGTGATCAAGGACGGCGCGTCCATACTTGACCTGGGCGGCGAATCGACCCGGCCCGGCTCCGCTCCGGTAAGCGCGGAACGGGAGCTGGCCCGGCTTCAGCCCACGATAACCGCCTGCGTCGCCTTGCGCGACGCGGCCTTGGGATATGACTTCCACGTGGCCGTGGACACGTGGCGCGCGGCGACCGCCCGTGCCGCATTAGAGGCCGGGGTCGACATCATAAACGACATTTCCGGGTCAACCTTTGATCCCGCGATGCCGGAGGTGCTGGGGAACTATAAGCCCGGCTACGTGTTGATGCATTGTCCGGCGCCGCCGAAAAAAATGCAGAAGCACACGGACTACGGCGCCTATGATTCCGTGGTCGACGCGGTGCTGCGCTTTTTCGAATCGACCATGAAGCGGCTGGTGCTGGCGGGGCTGCCGGAAGAAAACATTATACTTGACCCGGGCATCGGGTTCGGCAAAACCGTGGAACAGAACGTGGACCTTCTGCGGAACGTCTGCCGCCTGCAATCTCTCGGCCGTCCGCTGTACGTCGGCGTGTCGCGCAAGAGCATGTTCGGCGAGCTTGTGGGGCTGCCCGTGGAAAAAAGAGACGCGGCCACCCAGGTTGTGACGGCCCTGCTCGCGGAACGGGGCGTTTACGTCCACCGCGTTCACGACGTGGCCGGCGCGGTGGCGGCCTTGGAGCTTGCCAGGCAGCTGCGGGTTCGGGAAACGAGGTTTTCGTGACAATACCCGTGTTTAACATACTTGTCGGCTGGCGCGACCTGCTGGACATTTTCCTCGTCACCCTGCTGCTGTACCGCGTCATCCTCATGGCCCAGGGTACCCGGGCCGGCGCCGCCATGCACGGCCTGCTTCTGGTCATAATCGTCTATCTCGTCACCCGGCCGCTGGGAATAAACACCCTTAACTGGATATTGGAAAATTTTCTCAGTTCCCTGGTCCTGGTCGTGGTCATCATTTTTCAGCGGGACATCCGGACGGCGCTTACCTATATGGGATCGCGGCGCGGGCTTTTTTCCACCGCCCGCCAGAAAACCAACGCCGAACTGCGGGAGAAAATAGCGGATGCCGCGCTGTACATGGCGCAGCGGAAAATCGGCGCGCTGATAGTCATCGAAGGGGCGGTTCCGTTGAGCGACATCGTCCAGGGCGGGGTCGTGCTTCACGCGGACATTTCCCGCGAGCTTCTCATTTCGATTTTCTGGCCCGGCGGGCCGCTTCATGACGGGGCCGCGGTCATACGGGGCAATAAAATCGCCGCCGCGGGATGCATATTGCCGCTTACCACCCTGGTCCAGGGCAAACAGGATTACGGCACGCGGCACCGGGCAGCCCTGGGAATTACCGAGGATACGGACGCCATCGCCGTGGTTGTTTCCGAGGAGCGCGGCGTCGCGTCGGTCGCCGTGCAGGGGAAACTCACCGGCGGTTTTGACGCGGCCAAGCTGGACCGCGTACTCGGATCCGTTCTGGAGAAACATACATGACAGCGCCGTCCAATACCGACAAGCCGCAGGCCCACGGCAAAAACTACCCCCGCCTGATTCTTTCGGCCCTCAAGGGAATTCGCTGGACATCCGCGTGCATCGCGTTTTGCCTGGCGGTGACGCTCTGGTATGCCGTAACCGTCCGCGACAAGGTGGAGACCTGGGTGGACGTGAACGTCCAGTTCAAAGGGGCTCCGGAAAATCTCGTGATCAGCGAAGGGCTCATCAACAAAGTGGCCGTCCGCATCCGCGTGGCGCGCGGGCTGAGCCGCAGCCTGACGGGCCGCGAGGCTTCCATGGTGGTGGATCTTTCCAAGATTACCAGAGGCAGCAACGCCATACCCATCACCCGGGATTTTCTGCCGTTTA
>JAJBSY010000200.1 GCA_020861205.1 Deltaproteobacteria bacterium
GACGTGGCTGCCCTGAGGGTTTTGCGCGCCAGGGACGGCGTCTTCGCCTGCGATGGCAACCACGAGTATTATTCGGGGCACGCCGCCTGGATGCGGGCATTCAAGGCTCTCGGGCTGCCTCTCCTGCATAACGCCCATACGGTCGTGCGCATCAAGGGAAAACAGCTGGTCCTGGCCGGTGTGAACGATCCCGCGGCCGACCGCTTCGGCATGGAGGGGCCTGATCTGGAAAAAGCGCTCGCCGGCGCGCCCGCCGAGGCTCCGGTCATCCTGCTCGCGCACCAGCCGCGTTACGCGCGGTTCAATGCGGAGCGGGGGGTCGATTTGCAGCTTTCAGGCCACACGCACGGCGGCCAGATGATCGGGTTTGACCGGATTGTCGCATCGCACAACGAAGGCTTTGTCCGGGGCCTGTATACCGTCGGGAGCATGAAGCTCTACGTCTGCCCGGGCGCGGGCCTGTGGACCGGGTTCCCGGTCCGGATCGGCGTGCCGGCGGAAATAGCGCGGATCGTGCTGCGCTCCGGTAAAAAGTAGGCGGGCGCGGGTTTCCCGGCGCCGCGCCGGGCCCGCGCCGCGTGACGCTTATGGAGGCTTGGTGCGTGCCGTTCCGCGGGGAGCGGCCCTGTGTGGATGAAGCCGGAACCGAGCCAAGGGTATGGTGGCGATTCTTTATGGGTGGTTCGAAAAACGGCAAGGAGAAGAAATATGAAACGTATTGTGGCGATTGCGTTGGCCGTTGTGTTTGGCCTTACCGGGCTTGTCGCGGCGGAAGCCCTGGCGGCGGACGCCGGCGCGGGGCGCATGGCGCTGCCGAAATCGAGCACGTCCGGCGGAATGCCCCTGATGGAAGCTTTGGCGGCACGGTCGGCCAACCGGAATTTCGCGGATGCGGCGTTGTCTGAACAGACGCTGAGCAACCTGCTCTGGGCGACGTGGGGCATCAACCGCCCGGACGGCCGCCGGACGGCTCCGACGGCCATGAACAAGCAGGCCGTACAGGTTTACGCGGCGCTCGAAAACGGCGTCTGGCTGTATGACGCGGCCGGGAACAGCCTGGTCCTGGCCCTGGAAGGGGATACGCGCGCCGCCTTCGGGGGCGCTCCTCTCACCTTGCTCTACGCCGTTCCCGCTGACGACCCCTTTGGCGGGATGCACGCCGGGGCCCTCTACCAGAATGCGGGCCTCTTCTGCGCTTCGGAAGGCCTGGCAAACGTCGTCAAGCGGACCGGTGCGGACGCCCTGGACGGCAAACTGCCGCTGCCCAAGGGGTACAAGGTCGTGATAATCCAATCCATCGGCTATCCCCGGTAAAACCCGCGCCCCGTCAGGGCCCTTGCCCTGCCGGGGGCGGCGGTGCTCTCAGGCGGGTGCGGCATGAAACAAAAACGGAATGCCAGGGTGTTACAGCGATGTATCCAGGCGGTGAGTCTCGTCCTTTTCCTGGCGTTGCTGGCGTTGACGGCCTGGCCGCTGATCGCCTGGCTCCCGCAAGACCTCTACCTGCGCCTTGACCCGCTCGTGGCCCTGCTGGTCCCCGTTGCGGCGCGGGAATGGATTGGTCCCCTCTGGCCCGGCATCCTGGTCATCGCCGCGAGTTGCGTCTTCGGCCGGATTTTTTGCGGATATATCTGTCCCATGGGCATAACGCTCGACCTGGCCCGCTGGTGGGTCCGCCTGGTCAAGCCGGGCGCCGAAACCGCCCGCGGGGCGCCCATGCCGGCTCCATGGCGGCGGGTGAAATTCCTGGTTTTGACGGCAATGGCGGCTGCCGCCGTTTTCGGGGTGAACCTGGTGTTCTGGGGATCTCCCATCGCCCTGATTACCAGGTTTTACGCCTTGGTGGCGCATCCGTTCCTGCTGTTCGCCGGGAGCGCGTTTCTGAAAGCCGGGCAGCCGGTTTTCACCGCCCTGGATTTGTCCTCTCTCACCTATGCCAGCCTTGCGCCGCGACGGTTTGACACCGTCTGGTTCGTCCTGCTTTTCTTCGCCGTCCTGTTCGTGCTTGAGCGGGTGCGTCCCCGGTTCTGGTGCCGGTACCTCTGCCCAGCCGGCGCGATTCTGGCGCTCGCGGCCTTCCGTCCCCTCTGGCGGCGGAAGGTGACGCGCTGTACGGGCTGCGGCCGGTGCGTTCGCGAGTGCCCCACGCGGGCGATTGAGCCCGGAGGACGGGAAACCCGCCATGCGGAGTGTATTACCTGCCGCTCCTGCGTGGACGTCTGCCCGGTAAACGGCGTTACGTTCACGATGCGGCCCGTTGCGGTAAAACGGGACGGCGTGGAGGGGGAGGGCGCGCCCGGGAAGGACGCCGGACATCTGCCTTCGCGCCGGGCGTTTCTGGGCGCCGCGGGTACCGGGATCGTTCTTTCGGGCCTTCACCATACCCAGGCGTACGGGTTGCCCGCCGTCATGCGCCCTACGGGCGATACCCTGGTCCGCCCTCCGGGAGCCTTGCCGCATCCCGCTTTCCTCGAACGGTGCATCCGGTGCGGCCTGTGCATGAAAGCGTGCCCGACGAACGCCCTGCAGCCCGTCTGGTTCGAATCAGGGACGGAAGGCATGTTCAGCCCGCAGGTCGCGCCCCGGGGCGGTCCCTGCGAGCCGGATTGCGCCGCCTGCGGCGCCGTTTGCCCCACGCGGGCCATACTGCCGCTGCCGCTTGCCGAAAAACACCGGGCGAAGATAGGCACGGCCGTGGTACGGCGGCAACGGTGCCTCGCCTGGGCCGAGGGCCGGCGCTGCATGGTTTGCCAGGAAGTTTGTCCTTACGGATCCGTGCGTATCACGCAGGTCGAGGGACAGGCCGTGCCGGTTCCCGTGGTTGACCCCAAACGCTGTTTCGGCTGCGGGTATTGCGAATACCATTGCCCCACGGGCGCCCCGTCCATCGTGGTTGAGCCGTTGCACGCCCTGCGCCTCGCCGACGGCCGGTACGAGGCGGCGGCCCGCTCCCTGGGGTACGTGCTGGAACCGGGCGCGCACGGCGAAGCGTACGCCCCTGAGCCGGCGGAAGCTCCGGACGGCGGGTTGCCGCCCGGTTTCGGCCCCTGAACAGCGATTGGTAGTGACTCAATGTGTCTTCAGGCAAGGAAGGCGAGTTCCGCGGAGTGACGTGTATCAGGGCATACATGCGCTTCGCGCGCCTGACGAAGTATCGAGCGAATTGAGGCACTGCCCGATAATTTCCGCGCTTGGCAGGAAGAGAAAAGCTTTTTAAAATGCCGTCACTTCATCCTTCCGGAGGCGTCATGGAAAAAAGGCGTTTTGCTCGAATAGGCGG
>JAJBSY010000431.1 GCA_020861205.1 Deltaproteobacteria bacterium
CATGAAAAGGGCTGCCGTCCGTCCGGGTTACGATCCCACCGGCTTCACGGACCAGCAGCCACCCCGCCGCGACGTCCCAAGGGCTGAGCCGACGCTCATAATAGCCGTCATACTGTCCCGCCGCCGTAAAAGCCAAATCCAGGGATGCCGCTCCGTATCGCCGTACGCCCTGGGTTTGCGACAAAACCCTGCCCATTCGACGCAGGAGACCGGGCAACTCCTCATCCATGACATAGGGAAACCCGGTGGCAATCAGGGATTCCAGAAGATCCGAAGTCGCGGAAACCCGGAGGGGGGTGCCGTCGCGATAGGCACCCCGCCCCCTTAAGGCGGAGAAGCAGGCCGGCAACAGCGGAGCGTTTACAACGCCCAGCTGGATATCGCCTTCGCGCCACAGGGCAATGGATGTGGCGACGAATGGAAGTCCGTGCGCGAAGTTGGTGGTGCCGTCAAGCGGGTCGATGATCCAGGTATTTTCCAGGAGGGGAGCGTCCGGCGAACTCTCTTCCGCCAGGAAATGCGACCCCGGCAACAGCCTTTGCAGCTTGTCGCGCAGAAAATTTTCAACGGCGACATCCGTGGCGGTCACGAGGTCGATACGGCCCTTGTGGTGAACGTCTCGCGGTTTTTGCGCGTGTTCGGCGATGATAGCGCCCGCTTCCCGGGAAATGGAAATGACTTCGGCCAGCAAAGCCCGCAGATCGATCATGAAGCAATCCTAAAAAGGGGGCTCAGTTTATGTAAACGTTGCTGTACCGTTTCTTGTCGTCAAGAGTCCGGCCGGTTCCCCGCACGACCGTCGTCAGGGGGTCGTCATCGATGGTAACCTTGAGTCCTGTGTCCGCCGTGATAAGGACATCAAGCCCTTTGAGGAGCGCCCCGCCCCCGGCAAGGAGCATACCGTTGCTGCCGATATCCGCGGCCAGCTCCGGGGGCGTTTTTTCCAGGGCTTTCCGAATGGCCGTGACAATGGCCCGGACGGGTTCCGCAAGCGCCTCGCGGATGTGCCCGTCGGTAATGCGGACGCTCTGCGGCGTGCCTGTGACGAGGTTCTTTCCCGCGACTTCCGCCACGAGCTGTTCCTGGAGCGGGTAAGCGGAACCGACGGCCATCTTGATCCGCTCGGCCATGTTTTCACCGATGAGCAGTTGAAACTCCTCCTGAAAAAAACGCTGCACGGCCGTGTTCATGGCGTCTCCGGCCATACGGACCGATTCCGCGTAGGCGATGGCCGAAAGGGAGATAACCGCGACTTCCGTGGTTCCGCCGCCGATATCCACCACCATGTTCCCGAGCGGCTCGTTGATGGGCATACCGGCGCCGATCGCGGCGGCCATGGGCTCCTCTATCAAATGAACGTTGTTGGACCCGGCCTGTTGGGCGGACTCGACGACCGCGCGCTTTTCCACCTGGGTGATTCCCGTGGGCACGCAAATGACGATGTTGGGTCTGGCAATATTGAACCCGGAAATGACTTTTTTGATAAAATACGAAATCATTTGCCGGGTTACTTCAAAATCCGCGATGACGCCGTCACGCATCGGTCTGACGGCCTGGATACGTTTTGGCGTCCGCCCGAGAAACTCTTTCGCCTCGCGTCCCACCGCGAGCACATGGCCGCGTTCCGCATCCAAGGCGACGACGGAGGGCTCGTTCAGGACAATTCCATCATTTTTGGTGTACAGCAAAGTGTTGGCGGTCCCCAGGTCCATTGCCAAGTCTTTGCCGAGAAAGCTGAACAGATTACGAAACATGAGCTCCCCGCTTCATACGAATGGTTAGAAAATTCCCCAAACGATAAACCCTTGTGCCACTGGAGCGCAAATAAAAATTCAGTAAGACGCCATGCTTGCGGGATGGGCGGAATGGCTAGGCGTCCGAGCCGGCGTTGCATTCGGCGTCTTTTCGCTCTTTCTGGAGCCGCATCTCCGCGGCCGCGGCGGAAACATCGCGCAATCTGCACTTGATATAGAGGTTTTCCAGGAACAGCGCCAGATGTTCCGACGCCATGCGAACAAAATCCTGCACCTCTTCCGTAACGGGAAGCGGCGCCTCCTTGGCGAGGCAAAGCACGCCGCGGGTTTTGCGCTGAACCAGGAGCGGCAACGCCATAACGGTATGAAACTGCGGAGTGGTCACTCCCTTGCCGAAAAGGGAGGATTCTGGCATACCGCCCGGTGCGTTGCTGAACAACGCTTCCCCGTTGCGGCAAACCCAGCCGATGGCGCCGCTGTTTACGGAAAAGGCCGGGGCCAGCGCCCGGGGTTTCCATACCAGTGGGCTGGTTTCTCCCTCCAGCACGTATTCACCGGCGGCAATGTCATTATAACAGAAGACTCCGTAATCACATCCGGTGGTGGTTATGAGAAGATGGAGAAACTCCCGCAAAAAGTCGGGCCAGCGGGAATGTCGGCGGCGCAGGGTGTAAATTTCCTTGAGTGCGCCATAGTATTCGCCGACGGTATGCAGGGTTTCCCCTCTTCCGTGGCTCGCGGATTGCTCTTCGATGAGCTGGGCGAAAAGATGCAGGAGTTTCTGGTCCTTGTCTGAAAAAGAATACTGGCGTTTGCTGTCCACACACAATATGCCCTTGCCGTCCGGGAGCGAGCAGCCCATAAAGGCTTTTATCCGCAACTCTTCGTTTTCTTTATAATAGCCTAAATGGTTCTTGCGCTGGTCGAAGTTCGGCACGAGCAACGGCGCGCTGTTTTTGGCTATCCAGCCTACAAGCCCTTTGCCCGGCTCTATGACGGCCGCGGGATCTATGTAATCGCCAAGACTGAATTTTCCGGCAAGATGGTACCGGGTGCCGTTCCTGGAGGGAGGGTCCGCCAGAAACAGGACTGCCGAGTATGCGTCCAGCACGCTGCACAGAGTGCCCAGTGTGTGGGTATAAACATTGCGTGGCATAGCTATCCAAACTGTAAAAGTGTCGCCGGAAAATCCGGCGTCCGTGAACCGAATGCTTTAGGATTACAGCAGTCCGGGCTATCTTTCAACCGTTTCCCGTCCGTGTGCCCCCCGCGCCGGAACAAAAGCTTGCCCCTGAGTGGTCCTCCGATATCCACTGCTAGCCACCCGATAAAAAAAACCGTATGTTCACAGGAAAACCACATACAGCCAAGGGCTTTCCATGAAAATCTTTTCCGTCTGCATCTTGGCATTTTGTGTTTGTGTCCTATTTTTTTCCGGCGCCGGCTGCCAGGTTAAGAACGGGGGCGCCTTGGATACGGGCGTCGGCATTCATCACTAACGAACGTTCGCAAGGAGCATTACGT
>JAJBSY010000236.1 GCA_020861205.1 Deltaproteobacteria bacterium
GGCTCGATGTGGACCTTGGCGACCCAGGCGAGATCCAGCCGTTTTTCCATGTTCATGTTGTCGAGGTAGGGGATGTGCTGGAAGAAGTTGGCGTCGAGGGCCTTGTCCGCCAGCGCCAGGTTCGGCTGCACGTAATCCGAGAATTCCCGGATGGTCAGCTCGATATCTTCCTTGGCCAGCAGGTCCTTGACGACCAGCATGATATCCTTGTGCGGGAAGGGCGTAACGCCGACGACGAGCTTCTGGGCCGCGATGGCGTTCCCGGTGAAGCACAGCACCAGGGCGAGAGTCAGGATGAGACGTTTCATGGCATTTCCTTCTATGCGCGTCAGCGCAGTTTTTTGTACAGATAGTTGCCGCCGCTCTGGATGCACTGCACCACCAGGATGAGCACAACGACGGAAAAGAACATGATATCGGACTTGAACCGGATGTAGCCTTCGTTGTAGGCCAGGGCGCCGAGCCCGCCGCCGCCGATGGCGCCCGCCATGGCGGAATACCCCAGCAGCGTGATGGCCAATATCGCCACGTTGAGGGTGATGGAAGGCAGGGCTTCCTTGAACATGACCCGGAAAATGATCTGCCGGTCGGACGCGCCGAAAGAGCGGGCCGCTTCGATGACGCCGGGATCGATCTCCAGCAGGCTTCCCTCGACAAGACGGGCCATGAAGGGGATGGCCGCGATGGTCAGCGGAACGATGGCCGCCGTGCTGCCGTATGCCACCCCGGCCACGATCCGGGTAAAGGGGATCAGGGCGATCATCAGGATCATGAAGGGGAAGGACCGGAGCAGGTTCACGATGATATCCAGTATCGCGTAAACCTTGGCGTTCGGCCGCAGTCCATGCGGCCCGGTCATTATGAGCAGGATGGCCAGCCCGAACCCGCCGACGGCGGAGAACAGGCTGGAGAAAAACACCATGTACAGCGTTTCGTAGAGGGCGCTAAACAGCATTTCGGCCATTGCCAAGCACCTCCCAGTGCAGGTTTTTCTCGCGCATATACCGGAACACGGCGTCCAGGTGCTCGTCAGGCACGTTGATTATCAGAAACCCGAGCACGTCGTCGAGGTACCGTTCGAGCTTGCCCCCCACGATGGAAAAACTGAGGTCCAGGTCGCGCGCCATGGTGGTGATGATGGCTTCCTGGGAGATATCCCTGGGGAACATCATGCGGATGTTCGTTCCCGAGGGGATAAGCGTAAACTCGTCTTCCACGAATTTTTTCAGGCCCTCGGGGGCCGAAATGAACAGCTCCTCGGTCTTGCCGAGGCACTGGGCGACGCCTTTGTCCAGGAGCAACAGGCGGTGGCAGATGCGTTTGACCACCTCCATCTGGTGCGTGACCACCACCATTGTGAGCTTCATCCGGGAATTGATGTCCTGGAGTAGATCCAGGATATCCATGGTGGTGTTGGGATCCAGGGCGGAGGTCGCTTCGTCGCAGAGCAGGATTTTCGGGTATAGGGCCAGAGCGCGCGCGATGCCGACCCGTTGCTTCTGGCCGCCGGAAAGGTTTTGCACCCGTTCGAACCGCTTGTCCGCGAGGCCGACGAGTTCGAGGAACTCCATGGCTCTCGCCGTGACGTCTTTGGAAGGGCCGCGCCAGAACCGCAGGCCGGAAAGGAAAGCCGTAGGGCCGTTCCCGGCCGATGCCCATATCTGCAAAGGGAACGCCACGTTTTCAAGCACGTTTTTGCGGCCCATCAGGCCGAAATTCTGGAAAATCATGCCCATCTCGCGGCGGAGGAGCTTCAGGCCCGCGTCGTCCAGGGCGGCCACGTCCTTGCCCATGACCGTGACGCTGCCGCCCTGGTAGCGTTCCAGGCCGTTGAAGCAGCGCAGGAGGGTGGACTTGCCCGCGCCCGAGTGTCCCACGATGCCGAAAATTTCCCCCTCCTCCACGGAGAAGGACAGGTCGCGCAGGACGGGCGCGCCGCCATAATGCTTTTGAAGGTTTCGTACGGTTATCATAAGAGAACTCAGGCGGCGGACTTTCGCCCGCCGCCGCGTTTCGGAGGCCGGTCGTCTATTGTTTTGCGGGCACGTGGTCCCAGACCTGGATATCCTTTGCCTTGACCCAGGAAGCTGTCAGCTTGTTGAACTCGGCAAGGTAGGGAGCCACGCTGTGGACTTCCTCGAAGTCCTTGCGCGAACGGTATGATTCATACAGGAAAAAACGGTTCGGGTCTTTCTCGTGCCTGTGCACGGCAAAGCCGACGCAACCCTCTTCCTTTGAAAGGCTGTTGTCGGCGTGGCGCAGGACGGCTTCCAGGTATTTTTCCGCAAACTCCGGGTGAACCTCAACCATGACCGAAACGTTACGCATGATCGTTCTCCTTGTTTTCGTTTCCAGGGTACAATGGCGATTCCATCGTGTTCAGCCCACGCAAACTTTGTTCTTCCCGCTGCTTTTGGCCTTGTAGAGGGCATCGTCCGCCCGTTGGAAAAAGCTTTCGGGAGTTTCGCCCAGCCGGTACGTCGTGCAGCCGATGCTGACGGTGATGCGCGGTGCGTCTGGTATCGTCATATCGGCTATGGTGCAGCGGATTTTATCCGCGACCTGCATGGCGAGGGTTACATTTTCCTGCGGGATCAACACCGCGAACTCCTCCCCGCCGTAACGGGCGACGATGTCATCCCGGCGGAGCGAGGATTTCAGGGTGGCTCCCATGCCTTGCAAGACCTTGTCGCCGGTCAGGTGGCCGTAAGTGTCGTTGACTTTTTTAAAGTCGTCAATGTCAAGAATGAGGAGAACCAAAGGGTAGTCCAGGATCTGGCTGCGTTTTATCTCGTCGTGCAACAGTTCCATGAAGGTGGCGCGGTTGAAAATGCTGGTCAGGCCGTCTATCCGCGATTTTTCCCTGAAAAGGGCGAGCGTGTTGGACAATTCCCTGTTTTCCAGCAACTGTTCGCGGGCCCTGCGCAGAAGGGCGACGCGCTCGGCGTAGTCCTCCTTCAGCAGGCGGATGGTAACGACCTGGTCCTGGCCGAGGTTGACCGCGGTGGCTACAAGGGCCGTATCTTCCTCCGTTATGCCGTCCTCTTCCCACAGGCCGGACCGGATCATGCCGGGTTCGCCCAGCTTGAAAAAACGCTCGGCCTCCTCGAGGAAGTAGTCCAGCATGGGAGACTTTTTCCAGGGACAAGGACACGGCAAACCGTCATCGGTGGGAAAGAGCTCCGTGTAAAAGGAAGGCGCCTGTCCGAGTAAGGCGTATGTGTAGTGACTGACGCGATGCAATACCGCAATATGGTAAAATTGCAGGATATCG
>JAJBSY010000032.1 GCA_020861205.1 Deltaproteobacteria bacterium
AACAAGCGGAATGCCTTTGACCTGGACCGGGTCACGGTCACCGCGGCCGTGGTGACCAACCCGAACGCGAGCATGTCCTCAAAGGCCTGGAACGTGACGGAAGCCCCGGGCGCCAACCTGGTTCTGGTCAAGGATTACCAGCCGTCAACCGATCGGTGGGGAAATCCTCAGTCCACTCCGGATGACAGGACCGGCCTGGGTATCGACCACTTCGAGGGCGACAATCGAACGAACCACACCCCCGAGGTCGGTTACGACAAGCAAACCGGAACCTCGGAAGCCCTTGTCTTTGATCTCAACGGCAAGATCGCGAACGAGATTACCCTGAACCTCCGCGTGTTTTACCTGGACGAGGGCGTGAATCAGGAAGAGCTTGTCATCGTCTTCTACCGGAACGGGGAAGTGGTCTACAGCAAGGATCTGTACGGCGATGGTTTGTACAATACGCAGGGAGCCGGCCAGCAGTTGTGGGATTACAACCTTTCCGAAGCGGGCGGGTTCGACAAGGTCGTCATTTTCCCGAGAAACAACGGCAGCACCAGCACGGACCAGAGCGACTTCTTCGTCAAGGACATCGCCTTTACCTACAACGAAGACCTCGTTCATTATACCGCGACCGGTACGTTTGACACCACCGGCGTCGGCGCGGACGGGCTGGACGTCCATTCCCTGGCCTTTGCGGCCGGTCTGACCCTGCCGCCCGAGCTGGACGGCTACCAGATAGAACAGGGCAATACCAACATCCGGGTGGTGGACGCCGAGGGCAACCTCGTGTTCACGGTGGCCCTGAACGCGGACGGAACATGGGAATTCGCCCAGTACGGCGAACTGCCGGAAGGCTTTGACAAGGGGCTCGACTTCGCCATCACGGGAAAGGACGGCGACGGCGACGTTTTCCACTCAAGCATCTCGGCGGGCTACCAGACGGCCGACGTCATCGTCCACGGCGGCAGCCACGCGGACAGCATCCATGCGGATGACGCCGGCAGCGTGATCTACGGCGGCGGCGGCAACGACACCATCCACGGCGCGGACGGCAGCGACCAGCTCCACGGCGGGGATGGCGACGACCTGATCTACGGCGGCAAGGGTGACGACATCCTGTTCGGCGACGCCGGCAACGACACCATCTACGGCGGCGAAGGGAACGATGTCCTCTACGGCGGCGAAGGGGACGACGTCCTCTACGGCGGCGACGGCGCGGACACCTTCGCCTGGGACAACCTGACGTCCGCCTACGACGGCGATCACGACAAGATCATGGACTTCAACATCGGCGATGGCGACCGGCTCATGTTCAAGGACATCCTGGGTGACGGCGAGGGGCAGCTCAACATCACCGCCTCGCTCGGTGAGGACGGCAACCTGATGCTGAACCTCGAAAAGGGCGATATCACCCAGACCATCGAAGTCGCCTTCGACCAGGGCGGCATCAAATGGGACGGCAACTCCTTTGATACCGTCGTGGACTACGTGGACAGCTTCACGCAGAACGGCGCATCCGAGCAGGAGGCCCTGCAGAACCTGATGCGGATCATGACAGAAACCGGCAACTAAGCCGCCGACAAACCACCATCAACCGTCACGCCCCGGAGTCCGCTCCGGGGCGTGACGCCTTTCGGGCGGCTTCCATGCCCGCGTACGGTTGCGTCCTCTCCCGGACAGCGCGCCGGAACCCGGCAGCCACGGCCCCTGCCGCTCGTCCTCCACATACCGCCTACATACCATCGCCGTAGCCTTGAACCGCAAAGAAACCAGCGCCATTGCGGATCGATCCGCGGGATTTGCATTTGTGCCGACCTTACCCCCGGAACCCATTCCCGCGCCCATATCCGGCCATAAAAAAGGGCACGCATCCGTGCCCCGCCCGGTACCCCGCCACCGTTTCAAGAGAAAAAAAGGAGGAACCTTTTCGCCGGTTCCTCCCCCGGGCCGTTCACTGGCCCAGCACGATAAATTCCTCGACGTTCATGGTATAGACTATGCCGCCGCCCGGCTCGGCCAGGGTCGGGACAGTCCGGATGGCCGCCAGGATCGGTTCCACCAACTCCTTCTCCGCCACGATCATGAGCACTTCCTTTTCCGGCACCAGGGTGATGCCGAAAAACTTCACGTCTTCCTCGGAAGCCGTTCCCCTTCCGATCAGGATGGTGCCGCCCCTTGCCCCGGCCTTCCTGGCCTGGGACATAACGTCATCGGCATACCCGTTGTTCACGATAACCGTCAGCAAAGTATATCCGGATTCCATTTTTTCGCTCCTCGCGCCCGGGGCGGATTCGGTGGTGTTGTTCGGGGTCTGGCGGACAAGCATCCCGGAGACGTCCAGCAGGATGGCGATGCCGCCGAACTTTTTGGGGGTTTCGCGGCAGGTGGCGCACACGGCGCTGATGACCGCCGGCGCTTCGTCGCGCATGAGGGTAAAGACGATATCCTGCTGCACGTCCGCCAGGGACAGGGCCTGCAGGATTTTATTGTCCACGACCGCGCGGCCGAAGGCTATGGTTCCGCCCCTCGCGCCCGCCGCCTTGGTCAGGGCCACGAATTTTTCGCCCTTGTGGCGGCCCACCATGCTGATGAGCAGTTTGCCGGGCAAGAAAGTAAGACTCATGCTGCACCGTCTCCCTCGGGGGACACTTCCCGCTTTGGTTGCCGTTTCTCCAGCTGCTTGAAGATCATGCCCAGGAGCTGGATTGTTATGAGCGGCGCCATGGCGATCATGGCGATCATGCCGAAGGCGTCGGTTGCCGGGTTGCCCCCGCAGGCCGCGGACGCGCCCAGAGTAAGGGAGAGTACGAAGGTCGTGGCCATGGGGCCAGACGCCACGCCGCCGGAGTCAAAGGCTATGGCCGTGAACAGCGGCGGACAGAACCGCGTCAGAAGGAGCGCCAGGGCATACCCCGGAAGGAGCACGTACCAGATGCTCATGCCCGTTACCACCCGGAGCATACCCAGGGCCACGGCCAGCGCGATGCTTATGGACAGGGCCGCGAACATGATTTTGCGCTGGATGTACCCGCCGGAGATTTCCTCGATCTGCTGGGTGAGAATCCAGACGGCCGGTTCCGCGCAGACGACGACGGCCCCGAGGACGAACCCGATGGGGATAAGTCCTGCCGGGGAGTACGTTCCGAGAGCCGCGCCCAGCGACTTGCCCACCGGGGAAAACCCGCCGGAAACGCCGGTCATGAAAACAACCAGCCCGATATAGGCGTACACCAGGCCGAACACCATACGCCGGACCTGTTGGCCCGGAAGGCGCAGGAGCAGCAAC
>JAJBSY010000146.1 GCA_020861205.1 Deltaproteobacteria bacterium
ACGATGAGCGTCGGGGCCGTGAAGATGCCTTCCTCGGCAAGGCGGGGGAGGTCGGCAAGCGTTCCTGCAACGCTGAGGTGGTCCGGGGTGGTCCCCCAGCGGACCAGGGCCGCGGGGGTTGCCGGGTCCATGCCGTTTTTCGTGAGGTTCTCCACAATCGCGGGCAGGTTTTTCATACCCATGAAAAAGACCAGCGTGCTGGTGCCGGCGGCAAGCGCTTTCCAATCGCGGGCGGATTCCGGTTTCGCGGGATCCTCGTGGCCGGTGGCGAAGCATACGGACGAGGCATAGGCCCTGTGGGTGAGGGGGATGCCCGCGTAAGCCGGTCCCGCGATGGCGCTGGTCACCCCGGGCACGACCTCGAACGCCACGCCCGCTTGCAGCAGTTCCTCCGCCTCTTCCGCCCCGCGCCCGAACATGTACGGGTCGCCGCCCTTGAGGCGGGCCACGCTTTTGCCTTCACCGGCCTTCGCGACCAGCAGCGCGTTGATGTCCTTCTGGGGCAGGGTGTGGTCGCCGCCCGTCTTTCCCACGTAGATCCGTTCCGCGTCCGGGCGGGCGAAACCGAGCAAATCCTCGTTGGCGAGGTAGTCGTAAACGATCACGTCGCAGGTTTCGAGAAGTTCCTTGCCGCGAAGGGTCAAAAGGCCCGCGTCGCCGGGGCCCGCGCCGATGAGGTAAACTGTGGGAGTAGCTGGCTGCATGGCGAACCTTGTCATTTCCAGGGTAGCGGATTGCGTTCCGTGAACGGGTCCGGCGGCGGATTGAAATCCGGCACGCGCTTGTAAACATAGGTGCCGCTTTTGCGGCGGAAATAAACCCGCGCCTCTCGCGCCGCGCGGCGGGAACGGGAGTCCTTCCGCCCGGAACGGACCCGATTCCAAGCCGCGTGTGCGGAACTCGCGTGATCACCTCGCCGCAACCGGCGGCCTTGTTCTTACATGGCTTCCCGGAACCGGGCCTGCAGGGCCAGGAGCTTTTCCCGGGCGAGCGCGAGCTCGGCCACGCGGGCCTTGTCGCGTTCCACCACGTCCGCCGGAGCGCGGCCGACGTAGTTCTCGTTGGCGAGCTTGCCGGACAGCATGGCGTATTCCTTGTCCATCTTGGCGAGTTCCTTGTCGAGCCGGGCCACTTCCGCGCCCAGGTCCACGCTGCCGAGCAGCGGCACGATGATCTCGTTCCCGGCGGCCACCTGGCTGGCGGAGGCCTTGGGCGCCTCGGCGGCCGCGTCGATGGTCAGGGACGCGAGCCGGGCCAGGAAAACGATCATGTCCCGGTGGGCCTCAAGCACCGCCTTGGCCGCGCCGTCCGCCGGACGGATGACTGCGGCGAGCCGGTTGGAGGGCGGAATATTCAATTCCGCCCGGATGGTGCGGATGGCGCTGATCGCGCCCTGGATCATTTCCATGTCACGGGCGGCCTGGGGCCTGACGCATTGTTCGCGTTGCTCCGGGTAGGGCTGGACGGCGATATCCGGGCTTGCCGCGTTGCCGGGCAACGCCTGCCAGATTTCGGCCGTCACGAAGGGCATGATCGGGTGCAGCAGGATCATGGTCTCGCAAAGGGCGGTTTTGAGGACGAACTGGGCCGCGGCTTTGCGCGCGCCGCCTTCCTGCATGTCCGGCTTGATGAGTTCGAGGTACCAGTCGCAGATCTCGTTCCAGATGAAGGTGTACAGGTTCTGGGCCGCGTCGTTGAACCGGTATTCCTCCAACGCCTCCCGGGTGGACGTTTTCATTTCCTCGAGCCGGTGGAGCATCCATTGGTGATGCGTGCCGCTGACGGATGCGAGATCCACGGGCGGCGGCGTTCCGCCGTCCTCGGGCATGTTGAGGAGGGCGAACCGCGCGGCGTTCCATATTTTGTTCACGAAGTGGCGGTAGCCCTCGATGCGCTCCTCGGAGAGCTTGATATCCCGGCCCATGGCCGCGAACGCCGCCAGGGTGAAGCGCAGGGAGTCCGTGCCGTACTTGTCGATCATGACCAGGGGGTCGATGACGTTGCCGGTGGACTTTGACATCTTCTTGCCCTCGGCGTCGCGCACCAGGGCGTGGATGTAGGTGTGCCTGAACGGCACCTCGCCCATGAAATGGATGCCCATCATCATCATGCGGGCCACCCAGAAAAAGATGATGTCTAAGCCGGTACCAAGCACGGAAGTCGGGGTCAACAGTCTAAGATCCTCGGTGTCGTCCGGCCAGCCGAGCGTGGAGAAGGGCCAGAGCGCGGAAGAGAACCAGGTATCCAGCACGTACTCGTCCTGGACGAGGCGGCTGCCGCCGCAGGCGCATTTCGCGGGCGCCTCGGTGGCGACGATGAGTTCGCCGCAGTCCTGGCAGGTCCAGGCCGGGATGCGGTGCCCCCACCATATCTGGCGGCTGATGCACCAATCCCGGATGTTGTCCATCCAGTTGTAATAGGTCTTGAGCCAGGAGGCCGGGTACATGCGCGTCCCGGCCGAATCGTCCCCGCCCATGGCGGCCTTGGCCTTGGCGGCCAGCGGGGCGACCTTTACAAACCACTGGGTGGACACGCGCGGCTCCACCACTTCCTTGCAGCGGTAACATAGGCCCACGTTGTGGTCGTAATCTTCTATTTTCACAAGGTTGCCGGATGCCTCGAGATCCCGGACGACCGCTTCACGGGCTTCGTCGCGGGTGAGGCCGGCGTACTTCCCGGCGGCCGCGTTCATGACCCCGTGCTCGTCCATCACGGACACGAATTCCAGGCCGTGCTTGTGGCCCAGGTTCCAGTCGTTATGGTCGTGGGAGGGCGTCACCTTCAGCGCGCCCGTGCCAAATTCCCTGTCCACGTATGTATCGCCTATGACCGGGATGGCCTTGCCGACCAGGGGAAGAATCACATACTTACCGATAAATTTACTATAGCGCCCGTCGTCCGGATGCACGGCCACGGCGGTATCGCCCAGCATGGTTTCCGGCCTGGTGGTCGCGATGACCAGGGAGCCGGAACCGTCTTCCAGATCGTAGCGGATATGCCAGAGGTGGGACTTGCGCGGGTGGTGTTCCACTTCGTCGTCCGCCAGGGCCGTGTGGCAGCGGGCGCACCAGTTGATAATGTAATCGCCCTTGTAAATCAGGCCCTCGTTGTACAGATCGACGAACACCTTGCGCACGGCTTTGGAAAGGCCTTCGTCCATGGTGAAGCGTTCGCGGGTCCAGTCCACGGAGGCGCCGAGCGCCCGGATCTGGCGGGTGATGTTGCCGGCATACTCCGCCTTCCACTTCCAGACGCGCTCGATGAACG
>JAJBSY010000071.1 GCA_020861205.1 Deltaproteobacteria bacterium
GGTGAACACGATGCCGGCCACGCCGTTCATCACCGCTCAGTACTCGCCGATATACTTCTTGACCTCGTGGGCGAAGTGGTCCACGGCCAGCCTGGCCCGGGGATTACTTTCATACGCTTCCTCCAGGTCCCGCATGTCGCCGGACAGGCCGGAAATGCCCGCCAGGCCGCCGCGGGTCACGAGCTCATGCACTACCGCCTCTTCGCCGAGCTTCGTCGCTTTCGCGAGATAGGGCAGGACGAACGGATCCATGTCGGCGGAGCGTTTGGCCATGGGGACGCCGCTCTGGGTGGTGAAGCCCATGCTGGTGTCCACGCAGGTGCCGTTCATGACGGCGGCGAGAGACGCGCTGCCGCCCAGGTGGCAGGTGATGAGCTTAAGTTCGGCGAGCGGCTTGCCGTACAGTTCCGCCGCACGCTCGGAAACGTACCGGTGCGACGCGCCGTGAAACCCGTAGCGCCTGACTTCGAAATCCTCGGTCCACTCCCAGGGGATGCCGTAAACGGCGGCGTAATCCGGCATATTCTTGTGGAACGCGGTTTCAAAGGCGCCGACCAGGGGGATATCCGGCAACAGTTTCCGGAACCGCCGCGCCGCGTTGATGTACGGAGGGTTGTGCGCGGGCATGACGCTTGAAAACTTTTCCATTTCCGTAAGAACGTCTTCGGTGAGCCTGTACGCCCCGCGATACTTCATCCCGCCGTGCACGGTCTTGAAGCCGATGGCCGCGATGCGGGAAGGATCATCCAGTACTTGCGGCATCCCGTCCATGGGCCGGATCATGGCGTCGAGCATGGCCTGGATGGCGACGTCGTACCCTTCGCGGGTATCCAGCGCAAACGAGCGGGTGACATCCCCGTTGGTGACCGATACGGGCGAAGCCTCGCTGCCGATGCGCTCTATGTATCCCCTGGCCAGGGTCTGTTCCGTATCCATTTCCAGAAGCCGGTATTTGAGCGATGTACTGCCGATGTTCACAACCAGGATATGGGCCATGGCTCCTCCTCGGATGCGCGTGTACTTGACGGGCGCGGTCCGTTTTTTGTCGGTTGGCGGGTATTCTCCGCGGAGAACGGGAAACGTGTCGTCCGGGGAGGACTATACCCCGGGAAGGCCCGGAGGCCAAGCACGGAAGGGCACGCCGAAGGCAGGTTGGGCGCTACCGGGGGACAGCGAGCCGTGAGGCCGCCGGACGATCGCACACCTTTGCCGGGCACCTTTGCGCTTTCAATCGGGCATCGCCTTTGCTAGGATACTGATACGCGATAGCGTGATCGTATACGTAAATTCCACAACACGCATGGCAATGAGAGGTACCTATGACGGATGATATCGTCGCCGGCGGTTCGCCGGCGATACGGCAGAATGGGGCGGTGAGCGGCCCCGGTCCGGTAGTCGGCGCGGCGATGCCCGCCCCCGCCGGTTCCGGTCCCGCCGGTGTTGCGGCGCCCGATGGGGAGGCCATGCGGCCGTTGATGGTCTTTACGGGATCCGGCTGGGAGCTTTTCAAGATCCATCTGCTCAATTACATTTTCACGATACTTACGTTCGGGGTTTATTCGTTCTGGGCCAAGGTCAAGGTCCGCCGGTATCTTTGGGGGAACACCGAGATTCTCGGCGAACGCCTGGAATATACCGGCACCGGCGGCGAACTGTTCAAAAGTTTTCTCGTCGTGACGGCGCTCGGCGGATTGGGCATGGTGATCCTTTACGCCTGCAGCATGTTCTTTCCCCTCGCCGGGCCTGTCGTCATTGCGGCTACCGTGGCGGTCGGGCACTTCGCCTCGTACCAAGCGTTGCGTTACCGGCTCACCCGCACCCGCTGGCACGGCATCCGGGGCAACATGGACGGCTCCTCGGTCCGGTACGCCCAAATCGCCACGGGCTATTCCATCCTGACACTCCTGACGCTTTTCGTCTGCGTTCCGCTGCAAACGGCCCGTCTGACGGCGCGCCGCGTCAGGGCGGCCTTTTTCGGTAACCGCCGGTTCGCTTTCACCGGAACCAGCAGGCCCCTGTTCGCGGCCTGGATGCAATCCTACATTCTCCTGGTTCTGTGCATCGCCGGCGTGGTCCTCGTGCTTTTCGGGCTGGACGCAGAGGAAACGGCAATGCGGTCGCGGGACGCCGCCGCTGCCGCCCTTGGCCTTATCGTCGTCCTGGGGGCGATCCTGATGGGGCTCTGCTCGCTCATCTACAACGCCGCCGTGGTCCGCTGGCTTTTCGGCAACCTGGCCTTCGGTTCCATGCGCTTTGACGCGAAATCCTATACCCCCTGGAGGCTGTTGCGGTTGCGGCTGGTGAACGGCCTTTTGCTCACGGTCACCCTGGGCCTTGCCTATTCGTGGACGGAGATCCGGAGCTTGCGGTTCTTCCTCTCCTCCGTGCGGTATGCCGGAGACCCGGCCCTGGCGGATCTTCTACAGGACACGCTTCCGGAAAAATCACGCGGCGAGGGGCTGCTGGACGCCCTGGACATGGATCTCGCCATCTGAGGGAAGGTGCTTGATGCAGGTGCGGGCGGAATACAACGACGGCAAGCGCGCGCTGGCGCATCCCGCGGTCTGCCGGTTTCTGGGCGACATGCTGGAAGTGCGTTCCCAGGACGGCGACAGGCTTGCCGTCTGGACGCTCGACGGCATCCGTGCCGACGATCCGGATACGGTGCCCTTGAGGCTGCGGCATACCGCCTATCCCGGCGAACGCCTGACGGTGCGTGAAGCCTCCGCTGTCGCCCTGCTGCGGGAGCGGCTCGCCCCGATCTTTGCCCGACACCGTTCCCGGGCGCGGAAACGCTGGCTCCTGGGGACGGTAGCCGTCTGGCTCCTCCTGGTCCTGGGATGGTCTGGCTTTCCCCTGGCCGTGAACGCCGTCGCCGGGATGATCCCCCATGGCTGGGAGCGGACCATGGGCGAGGAGACCCGCGCGACGGTGGGCCGCCTTATAAGCGGGGCGTATGACGGCGACGTCCCGTGGCGCGATTCCGGCCCCGGATTCGACGCCCTGCAAGAGATGGTCGAACGCCTGGCCGGGCCGGATGCCGGGGCGGGGTACCGTTTCGACGTCAGCATTCTGGACGCGGATATGGTAAACGCCTTCGCGTTGCCGGGCGGGTTCATCGTGGTAACGACGGGTCTGATTCGCCGCTGCCGGACGCCTGACGAGCTTGCCGGGGTTCTGGCGCATGAAATGGCCCACGTGACCGAGCGGCATAACACGCGGCGGCTGGTGCGCGACCAGTTTTACGCCTTCGCGCTCAAACTGC
>JAJBSY010000191.1 GCA_020861205.1 Deltaproteobacteria bacterium
CCTCGCCGTACCGACACTCCATGCCCTCCAGATGTCCCGGGCGAAGAAAAAGATACGCCATCGATCCGCGAGTGACGCCGCAACGCGAGACCGCCGCCACCATGTGCTCGAACCGATCTTCGTCGTCCGTCAATTCCGGAATGAGGGGAATCATGCGCACTTCACGAGAGACGCCACTAACGCCCAATTCCTGCAACAACCGCAGCCGTTCCGGTACCGAAGGTGCGCCCGGTTCGAGCAATTGGCGTATGTCGTCGTCCACAGTCGTGAGGCCGATTTCAACATATACCCGTTCATGGTGCTGTGCGAACAATTCGATGAAACGGGTGGGTATGATGCCTTTTGTGGAAATGAGTATCCGCGAACCAGCCTTCAGTAGAAGCGACATGCAATCATGGAGACAGTCGAGAGTCTGTGGGAACGGCGCGAATGGATCGCAAGCGGAACTGAAAAATACCATATCCGGCGCCTTCCTTTTTCGTGGCAGCTGCTCCGCCAACGCCTGGAAGGTGTTGGCGTAAAAAACCACCGTTCCTTTTCCCGGATAGTTTCGAAAGCTTTGCGCATAGCAATAGCGGCATGAAAAAAGACAACCGGCAGTGAGGTTCATGGTATGAAATGGCATGAGACAAGGGATGGACGGGTGCGTAAGCACCGCTCCTTTGCGGTCTGAAAAAATCAGGTCCACCATAGTCGCCGCTCCAGCGGAAAAAGCATTGCACCAACGCGTCGGGACCTCTTCGATTGTTTGTGGTTGAGAGCGTTCGTCAACCGGAAACGGGACTGGCTGTCGTCTGATACATACCGGCTTCTGTTGCTGATCGAGGGGTCGTGCTTCCGTCGTGGTGAGGAGTCACGAGGCAATGTCCCAGAAAAAAGCGGGCAAGCCACCCTGGCCTGCCCGCTGTAGAAAATCACCGCCATACTTTTATAAGGCCTGAAAAGGTAAGGTTATCCCCTTTTATAGCCGCATTTGGGGCAGGCGCCGGTTTCGTCCAAGGTGATGCCGCAAAGGGGGCAACGATTCAGGTCCAGATGCGGCTCATAGTCCTCCGATGCTTTGTTGACGCCGCTGGAGAACGTGAGTTTGACGATGTTCAGTTTGTCCTTCAGGAGGTCATAGATGATTTTGATCATCCCCTCAACCGTCATCGTCTCCTTGGTCACGACCAGACGGCATTCGGGATAGGCGGTGGCCAACTCGGTCTGGAAGGCGGGGCCCTTCATGGTGTTGGTCGGCGCGCCATTTTTGATCCCCTGCTTCTCATAGACGCCGAGAATGGCGGGCAGCAAAGGGTCATCCTCGCGCAGAATAAGAGCGTGATCGAAATTCTTCAGAACCTCCCATGCCGTCTTCTGGATCTCATTGCAGGGAAAAACCATGTTCACCCCGGAAATGGAACCTTCGACCTCGATGGTGAGAATTCCCGTGTGTCCGTGCAGGTACTGGGCCTCGCCTTTGAAGCCGTAAAAGCGGTGTGCGTATTGCAGATCAAGCGTCGTAATGCTTCTCATGGTCGGGTCTCCTGGTTGGGGGTTTCACTGCTCTCTGTCGCGCGGGTGCGCATTTTTTGCGATGACCGAATACAATCCGGACAGACGCCCTTGAAGGTAAGGTCATACCCGAGGATGGTAAACCCCCGGGAATCTCTGATCCGCTTTTCCAAACCCAGGATATAGTGGGCATCGACATCAAACACCTTGCCGCACCGCAGGCAGAGGACATGGTGGTGTCTCTCGCAGCAATGGTCGAAATGAGTGATGCCTCCCGGCACTTCTACGGTCTGGATTTCTCCGCTTTCCGACAGTTGCTTGAGATTCCGATACACCGTCCCCCGGCTGATGGTCGGGAAGCCCGCCACCACAGCCGAAAAAACCTCGTCAGCAGTGGGATGACACCGTAACGTCCTTACCGTCTTCAATACCAGAGCACGCTGAATGGTGTTGCGTTTCATGCCGGGTTAGCCTTATTGATTTCCAGTCCTTATTAGTATTATATCCCATTATGGAGGCCTCGGCCGAAAATTCCCGCGATTCTTCGTGAATTCCCCATTGCCTCAGTTTATGGCGCAACCGTCACGCGGTACATGGTCCGCGCCGTATCCGATCACCGTCACGCGCCAAAAAAATCCAGCAGATCCGGGGCCAGGCAGTCTTGCCGGATAATGTAGCTGTCATGGGTATGGCCCGCCATGATCCGGAGGCGGGCATTGGGCATGGCGTCCCGCAGTCTGGGGAAAAACTCCGGCTGGAACAGATCGTGTTCCCCCGCCACCAGCAGTGTCGGCGCCGCGACCCGGCGGACCGCGTCCAGAGGGATGTGCGGCTCCTCCAGCATCAGTCCCACCCGCGGGTCGCGGGTTTTTTCGTATTCCCGACGGATCCAGTCCCGGGTCGCGGGCGTGAAATCGTCCGGCGAGAGGTTGACACCGAGGAGGGCCAGCCGGTTGACGACATCCGGCTGGCGGATTGCCAGGAGCAGTCCGATGATGGCGCCGTCGCTGAAGCCGAGGATATGGACGGGCGCGAGGTCGAGGCTGGTAATGAAGGCGTGGATGTCCGTCGTCATGGCATCGTACGATACGTCGGCGACCCGCTGACTGCGGCCATGATTGCGGCTGTCGACCGCATAGACCCGGAAAGCGGTGGCGAGATGGGGCACCAGGCGGTCGAAAATGTGGTGATCCTCGCCGTTGCCGTGCAGGGCGATCACGGGATCGCCGCTGCCGTGAACGGTATAGGACAAGGTCACGCCGTTGACCGTAATTTCCACGTCCTGTCCTCCTTGGCTTCTAGCCCCCTTGGGCGGCCGGCCGGGAAGGCGGCGTCCCAGCGGCGGGCGTTTTTTTTTCGATCGATGGCCCGTGGCGGCGCGGGTCGTTCATACGGTACCGCCCCCGCGAAGCCGCCGCAAGACCAATCGCCGGAAAGGCGGCCGTGGCCGGCGGTGGATTACGCCCCGGCGCCGAGGTTTTTGCGGCGGTACGGGCCAGGCGCAGGCTGGCTGGGTGTACGGAACCGGAGGGGTGCCGCGAGGATTTTCCGAAATTTCCAAGAAAAGTCAGGGCGTTGGCCGGATCCGGCTTGCAAAACAGCAAACTCTGGCTATACTACCATTCGTAAGTCGCGATAGCTGCAACCCAGGCACTCACCACCACGTCCCACTGGGAGATCGACCGCGTTGATCTTGTTTCTTCCGAACTCACCACTTGGTTGAAACGGGTTACGGGCGGCGACGCACCTGTCTCCCACCGCCGTTGAC
>JAJBSY010000422.1 GCA_020861205.1 Deltaproteobacteria bacterium
GCCGGAAACCACGTCGCCCTTGCGCAGGCTGAACCGTCTGATCTGTGACGGGGAGACGTAAATGTCGTCGGGGCCGGGGGTATAATTGCTGAGCGGGGAACGTAAAAAACCAAATCCGTCCGGCAAAATTTCAAGCACGCCATCGCCGTAAATCGCGCCGTTTTGGGAAACACAGTGTTGCAGGAGGGCGAATATCAGTTCCTGCTTGCGCATGTTGCTGGCGTTTTCCACATTATACTGCTCGGCCAGCTCCATGAGTTCGACCATGTTTTTGGTCTTGAGCTCCGTCAGGTTCATGCCGCTATCAATGAAATCGGCGACTTCAGCCTCAGCCGGGGGAATGGTTTTCTTTTTCCGCATAGGTATGAGAAGGGATTGAAGGGTCCAAGGAAGGCCGGCCCAAATACGAGGACCGTTGCAAGTGCCAGACGCGCCACACTTCGGCACGCGTAAAAACTGTCATCACAGTTGTACATTAACAGATTTTCGGAAACTAAAAAGGGAAGTATCGGGCATACATATCCGGCCGGCCGGAGTGGAGAAAAAGCCGCTGCGGGGCCGCTGTCTTGTCAGACAACGGCTACCTATCGCACCTTACGATGATTGGCAAGGATTATTCGCTCTCCGCCTCTTCTTTTTGCATAATATCCGCAAAATAACTTTCCACCAGTGTTTTTACCGCATCCGCATCCCGGTCCAATACACAGGCCAGTTCGATGGCGACAAGCGCCATGGCCTGTTCCTGGAGCCGGCGTTCGCCGAATGAAAGTTCTTTTTCCCCGCTGATCAGGATGAGTTCTTTCAGGACATTGCACACGTCGGCGAGATCGCCGCTTTTTAATTTCTCGGAATATTCGCGATGGCGTCTGTTCCAGTTCTGGCCGATATGCCCTGTAAAGCCGCTTCTGTCCTGAAGCGAGGTAAGAACGGCCTCGGCTTTCTTCTTGTCGCTCAAAGGGCGCAGCCCGACGTTTTGAGCGGTTGCGACAGGGACCATAAGCGTAATGTTGTTGGAAAGAATCCGGACGATATAGAGATCCATGTCGACCCCGCCGATTTCCTGGCGCTCGATGCGTTCGACCCTGCCCACGCCTTGGGCCGGATAAACAACGAGTTGGTTGGGAGAAAACACGGAAAACTCCTTGTGAGAAAAAAAGCGACAATCAAAAATATACCGAAAAGAAAGGATTTCGTCTACAGGCGGGTTTCATCGCGGCAGGAAAATTGTCAGAGGATAAACGGCGGACAAACAGCGTACCTTTACAATTCAAATACACTATGTGCAAGAAGATGTAAATCCGTTGACATACTGCTGGGCGTCCGTGAAACCGTATTCGCGGAAACGGAAAAATCCTTCCACGGCCGCGGGAATCACGTCGCCCGCAATTTTGATCTCCGGTTCGGAAAACCTGCCGAGCACATAGGAAGTGACCTCGTATCCTTGAGGTTTTCCGATTCCCAGCCGGAGACGATAGAACTCAGGGGAACCGAGGCTCTCGGCAATGGAGCGGACCCCGTTATGCCCCGCTGCGCCGCCGCCTATCTTGAACCGCATTCTTCCTAACGGCAGATCCAGTTCGTCATGGGCCACGACAAGGCGGGAGAAGGGGATACGATAGTACTGGAGGAGCGCGACAGCGGCATCGCCGCTTTTATTCATGAAAGTCTGCGGCTTGGCGATGATCCACGTTTCCCGCGATGGTATCGGGAGACGGCACTTCCACGCTTCAAACCGTTTTTTCCCACCGGAAAGAGCGGTGACATCGCCTCCGCGGCGGCAGGCGTCCAGCAAGGCCTCCGCCGTCATGAATCCAAAGTTGTGACGCGTACGGGCATACGCGGGGCCCGGATTGCCGAGGCCCAGAAAAAGGCCGCCAATTTCCATGAATATCTCGCAAAAAGCAAAAAAGGTCCGGCTTGCGGTACAAGCCGGACCCGGAAAGGCATTGATTATTCCTCTGCTGCCGTCTCTTCGCCTTCGGAGGCGGAACCGGCTTTGTCCCGCAAGAGCAAAATGGCCTGGGAAGCGTCTGTTGCCGGGCGCACGCCTTCGGGCATGACCAGGTCGCCGACGCGCAGGGTTTCGCCGAGGTCGAGGGGGGAAACGTCGACCGAAAGCTTGTTGGGAATATCGAGCGGCTTGCCGACAAGATCGACAAATTCCAAAAATACTTCAAGAACGCCGCCAAGCTTCGCGCCCTTGGCCGTACCGGAGAAAACCAGCGGTACGCGTACCTTGATTTCCTTTTGCAGATCGACGCCGAAAAAGTCCACATGCTGGAAGCGGTTTTTGGTGGGGTAATATTCGATATCCCAGATCAGAGCCGGATGAACGTCTTTGGAGCCGCCGACTTCGATCGCGATATTGAAAACGGTGGTGCGCCCAAGGGTCTCAAAAATTTTCTTCAGGGGAGCTTCAGCTACCTGGACAGGAACGTTATCCCCCTTGGGAGAATAAAATACCGCCGGGATGATGCCCTGGGCGCGCAAACGCCGGTTGGCGCCTTTGCCGGTGGAGGAACGTTTCTGCACCGTCAGTGTTGTGAAATCAGCCATTGTGAACTCCTTTGCGATCCTCAGCCATGACTTTACGCCGTTGCTGACGGGTGTCCTCGTTTACACGAAGAGCACGCTGACGGAGGACTCGGTATGAATGTTATTGATAGCCTTTGCCAGCAGTCCGGCAATGGATATCACCTCGATTTTCGAACACGCCGAGAGCTTGTCGCCCTGCGGAATGGTGTCCGAAACCAATACGCGTGAAAACGGCGAATTGTTCAGGCGTTCGATGGCGGGCCCGGAAAGGACGGCGTGCGTCGCGCAGGCCACCACTTCCTGGGCGCCGTTTTTCAAAAGCATTTCCGCGCCCGCGACGATGGTACCGCCGGTATCGATCATGTCGTCAATCATGACGGCTACTTTCCCTTCAACGTCGCCGATGACGTGCAGGGCGGACGCCTGGTTGGGTTTATCCCGCCGCTTGTCGATGATGGCCAGGCCCGCGTTAAGCCGCTTCGCATAGGCGCGAGCCCGTTCCACGCCGCCGGCGTCCGGCGAAACGATCACGATATCGCCCTGGAGTTGCCGCAAGTGACCCAAGAAAATCGGGGCCGCATACATATTGTCCACGGGAATATTGAAAAACCCCTGAATTTGACCGGCATGGAGATCCACGGTCATGAGCCGGTGCATACCCGCGACTGTCAGAAAATCCGCCACGAGTTTGGCGGTAATGGGGGTGCGGGCGCTCACCTTCCTGTCC
>JAJBSY010000261.1 GCA_020861205.1 Deltaproteobacteria bacterium
TTTCCTCGCTCCTGGCGAGGGCGTCCATTATTTCCGGCGTAATGACCTTTTCCCGGGCCAGGCAGATATGCCTGTCCACCACGGAATGCGCGGCCTTGAAATACCGGTTCAGGAACCGGTGCCCCGGCTCAAGGTCGCGGGAATCCGATGCCATGCTGTCCAGGATGTTCTCCGTGCTCATCGCGATGGACTCCGCCATGCCGCGCGCGCTTCGCGGCAATTCCCGCGCCTTCCCGGAGAACTCCTCCAGGGAGGCGCGGTACAGAACCACCCGCTCGGGCTCCGGCGGTCCCGTCTTCCGCAACGCTTCAGCCCTGGCCGCGATCGCCCGCCGTTTTTCGGCCACCCGGGTCAGGGAAAATCCCGCGACCGCCACGCCCGCGAACGGGCCGGCAAGCGGCAAAAGGGACGTGTGCCCCAACAGGTACACACCCATGGGCAGGAGGAAAAGGAGCAGCCCCCATTCCAGTCCCATGCGGCACCGCTTCACCAACAGCCGTTGCAGCCAGGCCTGGGCGCCGCCCCAGAACAGGGCCTGGGGAAACGGCAGCCCGAGCAGGGCCAGGATAGCCGTTTGCAATACGCCCGCCCCGGCGGGTATGAGCCAGGCCGGGGTCGCGGCCATGCCCCGGGCGACGATGCAGACGCCCCCCACGTAAGCGCACAGCCCGGCCAACAGGCTCCCGCTCGAGACCGCGACGGCGGAGGCGGCGGCGAAAATCGCGATGTGGGCGAAAATCCGCCTGCCGAACCCCTTGAGTTCCTCCAGGCTTCTGGCTCCCCACCGGACGGCCGTTTCCAGTCCCGGAATCTCGTTGTCCGAAACGGGAACCATGGGCGCGCCGCCGTTGGCCCTTTGCGGTTTTCCCGTCCGGGCGGGAACCTTTCCGCTTTCGATCCGCGCGCCGTCCTTGCCGTCATGGGTCGTGCCGGGCTTCATCGCATCCATGGAACGACCCTACGCCCGGCCTTCGGGCTTGTCCGGGGCCGCGCCGCCGGGAAGGGCGTGAGTGCCGGTAGCCGCCCCGATGGTGTCGTGCGTCTTTTTCGCGGCCAATGACGTCAATTTTTCCTTGAGCTGCAATTCCATCTTCCCGAGTTCCTTTTCGGCGGCAAGGCGTTTTTCCCGTCCCTCCCTGGCGATGCTCATGGACTCCTCGATGGTGCTGACGAGCTTGGCGTGCACTTCGCGCAACGTGTCGATGTCAACGACGGAGCGTTCCACCTCGCGCGCGGTCCGGATGCTGGACTGTTCCAGGAGGTCGGCGTTTTTGCGCAGCATGTCGTTGGTGGTATCCGCCACGCTCTTCTGCAGCAGCGCGGCATTTTTCTGTCCTTGCAGGGAGAGCGCGAGGACCATCTGGCTTTTCCAGATGGGAATGGTGGTCAGGATGCTGGTCTGGATCTTCTCCGCCAGCGTCTGGTTGTTGCTCTGGATCAGGCGGATTTGCGGGGCCGTCTGCACGGTGATGGTGCGGGAAAGCTGCAGATCGTGCAGGCGCCGTTCGAACCTGTTGAGTTGTTCGGCCAGATCGCGGACCTTCTGGGCTTCCATTGGGTCGCCGGAGGCATCGGCGGCCTCCTTGAGCCTGGGCAGCTCGTTAGCCCGGACGTCCTCGAGTTTGCGCTTGCCCGCTTCGATATAGGCGGACAGGTCGCGGTGAAAATTTTCGTTGTGCTCATAGAGCTGCTGCAGAACGTTCACGTCCCGCAGGAGGCCCACCATGGCCTCCTCGAGCTTGTCCGTGATGACGCTCACCTGCTCGGACAAGGTGTTGAACTTGGCGATGGTCCGCTCCATGGAATCGAAAAAGGAACCGATAACGGGAAGGCGCTCCAATATGCCGCGTTTCTCCCCGGCGACCTCCGATACGTCGATGCCCTTGACCCGGACCATGAGGTCGGTCAGCGTTTCCCCCACCTGCCCGGAATCCTTTGCTTTTACGCGCCCAAGCAGATCGTCCGCGAAGCGGGATATCTCCTGCATGGTCTGCGCGCCGTAGGTCACCGTCAGCGAGGGGTCGCTGATGTTGATGGATTTTTCGATAGCGGCGATACGCTCAGCCTCCACGGCCGGGAGATTGGCGGAAGCCTTCGCCGGTTCGGCGGTCTCCGGAAGGTCCGCCGCGGGCGTGTTGTCGTTGGTTTCCATTTACTGTCTCGCTTGGTTAGGACATGGTAAAATAGTGTTTTATATAGCAAGCGGCGGATGAAGAGGCAAGCTTAGGGCAGCCCGCCGCCCTCAGGCCGTAGCCGGAGGGCAGTGCCGCATGTGCTTGGTACTTCGTCGGCCCGCCCGTTTGCCCGGTTGACAAAGTCGGCGGAAGCGTTTCTAGAATACGGGAACATTTCATCCCCGACGGATGGAAGCGTGCCAACCGTTACCGGAGCCTCCTTCATGATAGGTAAAGATGCAAAAAAATCCAGAGCCCCCTTTATCATCGGCATCCTTGCCGTCTGCCTTGCGGGGGCCGCTTTCGGCGCGGTCAAATTCCTGGAGCGCTCGCTGGTGAATCGCTTCAACGAGGCCGCCGCGCGTATTCCGGCCTCGTACGGCCTGTCCATAGGCGAGGTGGCCGGCAACGCCTTCAGCCGGTCCGTCACGCTCAAGCGGGTCGCGCTCCGTATTCCGGAAACGAACTTCTCGGTTTCCATGGACAACGCGACCATCGCCGGGCTCTCCTTTTCCGGGAATTCCGGCGACGGCCCGGACACCCTGGCGGACGAGCTGACGATTACCAACTTGCAAATCGCGGGCGGCTACGTCACTTCCTCCTCGGAGTATCTGTCGATCACCGGTTTTAAAAGCAATCTGCCGAAGCTGGCCGCAAATTGGCAAGAATCCGTCGAAGGGTCCGCAAGATTTCTCGAACAACTTGCCCGCACGGCTTTGGTCAACGGACCGCCCGCGCCCGTGACCAAAAAGAACGAAAAAATGCCCGCCCTCCATCTTTTCGCGGAGCGCTACGTTTCCCGAGGCGACCGTTTCCGCATCGAGCGGGACGGAAATGTCCTGGAAGCCTTTTCCGGCTCCACGGAAGCCGGGGACCTGTCCCCTGAGGCCTTCGGCCCCATGCTTTACAAGGACATCTGGGTTGCATACAACGGCAGGCGGTTCCTGGCCATCCGGGAAGCGGGCTTCGACGGGGGAGCGTTTCCGCCGGAATCCGATGCGCCTCAGGATGCCTCCGACGTCGTGTTGGGGCGGAACCCTTTTGGCGACGACTTCCGTCTCAAGAAAGCGGTCCTAAGGGACGC
>JAJBSY010000341.1 GCA_020861205.1 Deltaproteobacteria bacterium
GGCGAATGGGTGCTGGCCATCGGCAACCCCTTCGGCCTGGATCACACCGTCACCGCCGGTATTCTGTCGGCCAAGGGCCGCTCGATCCGGTCCAACCCCTTCGACAGCTTCCTCCAGACGGATGCGTCCATCAACCCCGGCAACAGCGGCGGTCCCCTTCTGAACATGGCCGGTGAGGTCATCGGCATCAACGCGGCCATTATCGCCAACGGCCAGGGCATCGGGTTCGCCATCCCCAGCAACATGGCGAGAGAGATCATCGAAACCCTGCGCACGGACCGTAAAGTTTCGCGCGGCTGGATCGGCGTGACCATCCAGACCCTCGACGAAAGCGGCGCCAAGGCCCTGGGGCTGCCCAACGACAAGGGCGCGCTTATCGGTGACGTTCTGCCGAACAACCCCGCAGCGACCGCGGGCATGAAACCCGGCGACGTCATCCTTTCCATAAACGGGGAAACCGTGGACAGCTCCGCCGACCTTTCCCGCAAAGTGGCTGCCATCAAGCCCGGCGACAGCGCCAAGTTCGTCGTCTGGCGGAACGGTTCCAAAAAGGAACTTACGGTCAAGATCGCCGAGCGGACGACGGAAACGGCCAAAGGCAAAAGCGACGCCAACGCCACGCGGGACGCGCTTGCCGAATCCCTGGGCATGAGCGTTCGCAACCTGTCCAAGGAAGACGCCACACGTATGCGCCTCGAGAATACCGAGGGCGTCGTCGTCATCAAGGTGGATAACGGCAAAAACGCCGCCGAAGCGGGCATCCGCGTCGGTGACGTCATCATAGCCGCGAACGGCGAACCCGTGGCCGACGTGGACGCCCTGACCAAGATCATCAACGACCAAGGCAAAAAGCGCGGCGCGGTGATGCTCTACCTCATCCGCCAGGGCCAGAAGTTCTTCAAGACCATTGAAGTTCCCAACAAGTAATTGCCCGGCCTCATTACCGGAGCGGGGGACGGGAACGTTCCCCGCTTCGCGTTCCGACGCCCCGAAAAGGACGGTTTTATGAGTACTGCCTTGACGCCCCGCGAAATCGTGGCCGAACTCGACAAATACATCATCGGCCAGAGCGAGGCCAAGCGCATGGTGGCTATCGCCATGCGCAACCGTTGGCGCCGCCAGCAGCTCGACCCGGCTCTCCGGGACGAAGTCGCGCCCAAGAATATCATCATGATCGGGCCCACCGGGGTCGGCAAAACCGAAATAGCCCGGCGATTGGCCAAACTCTGCGCCTCTCCCTTCATCAAGGTGGAAGCGACCAAGTACACGGAAGTCGGCTATGTCGGCCGGGACGTGGAATCCATGGTCCGTGATTTGATGGAAATAGGCATCGGCCTGATCCGCGAGGAAGAAACGGATAAGGTCCTTCTCAAGGCCGAAGCGCGGGCGGAAGAGCGTTTGCTCGATCTTTTGCTGCCTGCCAGCGCCCCGGCAAAAATCGATTACACGGCCTTTGCCGACGGGCAGCCCGCCGTGCCGCAGACGGCGGGCACCAGGGAAAAGCTGCGAACCCTGTTCCGCGAGGAGAAACTCAACGAGCGCGAAGTGGAAATGGAGGTCGAGGAATCCGGGCCACAGTTGGAAGTGCTGTCCATGCCGGGTCTTGAGCAGGTCGGCGGCCAGTTCAAAGACATGTTCGGAAAAATGTTTCCCGGCCGTAAAAAGCGCCGCCGCCTGAAAATCAAGGACGCATACGCCATCCTGGTCCAGGAGGAGACCCAGAAGCTGCTCGATCCCGACAAGGTGGCGGAACTGGCCCGGGAACGCGTGGAGCAGACAGGCATCATCTTCATCGACGAGCTCGACAAGGTGGCCGTGGCGACCCAAGGCCGACAAGGCGCCGACGTCTCCCGCGAGGGCGTGCAGCGCGACCTTCTTCCCATCGTGGAAGGCAGCGTCGTGAGCACGAAATACGGGATGATCAAGACCGACCACATCCTGTTCATCGCGGCCGGGGCCTTCCATTTCGCCAAGCCCTCGGACCTCATCCCCGAATTGCAGGGCCGCTTCCCCCTGCGGGTGGAGTTGCAGCCCCTCGGCCGGGACGAGTTCCTGCGCATTCTGCAGGAACCGCATAACGCCCTGACCAAACAATATGAAGCCTTGCTCGGAACCGAAAACGTCACCATCACCTTCACGCCCGACGCGCTGGACGAAGTGGCGGCATTCGCCGAGGAAGTGAACCGCGAGAGCGAAAATATCGGCGCTCGGCGTCTTTACACCATCATGGAGAAAATTCTGACCGACCTTTCCTTTGACGCGCCGGAAAAAATGGGCGAAAGCATAACCATTGACCGCGAATACGTCCGCGAGCGGCTTGCCGACGTGCGGGTCAATACGGACGTGACGCGCTACATTTTGTAACGGCCCGGCGGAAGAGCCTTCCCGGGCGTTACTCCGGGCCCGGGCGGCCGCGCGGCGCTGACGGTTGCCAACCTTTGCCATCTCACGAGGGACGGGAATGATACCTACCCAGGAACAGGCCGGATTTCTTATCGAATGCCTCCCGTATATCAAGCGGTTCAACAACCAGATAGTGGTCATCAAGTACGGCGGCCATGCCATGACCGAGGAAAGCCTGAAACGGGCTTTCGCACTCAACATCGCCCTGCTCAAGTATGTGGGCATCAAGCCGGTCATCGTTCACGGCGGCGGGCCCCAGATCAAGCGGATGCTGGGTCGCCTCGACATCCGGTCTTCCTTTCATGAGGGCCTGCGCATCACCGACGACGAGACCATGGAAATCGTGGAAATGATCCTCGGCGGCATGACGAACAAGGACGTGGTCAACCTGCTGACCCTTTCCGGGGCGCGAGCCGTCGGGCTTTCCGGCAAGGACGCCCATCTCCTGACCGCCAGAAAGCAGGAGGCGTTCGCGGTGAGCGACACCGGCGAAAAGACGCCGGTGGATCTGGGCTGGGTCGGCGAGGTGACCCGCGTGGACACCACGCTGATCGACACGCTGATCCAGAACGATTTCATCCCCGTTATCGCGCCCATAGCCGTGGACGAGGAAGGCCGTACCTATAACATCAACGCGGACGCCGCCGCCGGGGCCGTCGCTTCAGCCCTCAAAGCCAAGCGCTTTCTTCTGCTTACGGACGTCGCCGGCGTGCTCGACAAAGAAAAAAGACTCATCCCTTCCATCCCCGCGAGCGAGGCCGAAACCCTTTTCGCCGACGGCACGCTTACCGGGGGCATGATCCCGAAGATCAAATGCTGCACGGACGCCGTGCAGAACGGG
>JAJBSY010000363.1 GCA_020861205.1 Deltaproteobacteria bacterium
CGGTACGCCACGGTCTCCTCCGCGGTTTCCCCCCGGGCGCCGTCCGCGACCGCCTCGGCCGGGTCCTCGGCGAGAGCCGCTTCCCGATGCGCATGGACCGCGGCGCGCAACGCCAGCTCCGTTTCCAGGACGCCCCGGTGCGAAGCGCTTTCCGTCGCGTGAACCGCCTTTTCAAGTTTCCGGATCAACCCGGCCAGCGCGGGCAGGTCCATGGCCGCGCTTTCGCGGATCACCACCGCGTGGTCTTCGAAGAAATCCGCCTGGCGCAGAAGTTCCTCGGCCGATTGTAGCTCCCCGGCCTCCCGGAGGCGGGACGCCAGATCCCGCAGTCCCTCGCCCTCGCCCGTCAGCGATGCAGCCACCATCGTTTCCGTAACGTCGTCCGCCAGCACGCGGACCGTATCGCGCCGCGCCGCTTCCTCCAGGAGTTCCCCGGCCCTGGCGTCCGCCTGGAAGCGGCGAAGCTCGCGTTCCTTGCGCGCGTCGTCGAACCCCAGCTCGGCCATGGCGGCGACGGCCTTGCCCGGATTTTCGGCGTACAGGCTTTCAAAGGTAATCTCCTTGAGCGCGCGGCGGTCCCGCGCAAGACGTTCAGCCGCCTCCGCCGGCGGGAATAGGCCCTGTCCCACGGATAGCACATGGGCCTCCTCCAGTTGGGCGTCGTTGTCCGCATACTGTTCGGGTTGCCGTTCCGCCGCGCGGAAGATGCCCCCGCGCCGGATATCGTGCTGCTCAAGGGCGTATTCCCGCCGTTGCGCGTCCTCAAAAGCGGCCATGCGCAGGCAGGCGGCCGTTCCGCGCCCTTTGGCCCAAACGCGGAACGCGTCTTTGGCATCCGCGCTCATGGCGCTCTCGCCCATGACTTCGTCCACGGCCCGGGTGTGGCGGGCCACGCAGTCCCTGGCGACGTTCATCGCGTCCGCGCCCGTCCGTTCGGCCCCGGCCCGTTCCACCCAGGCATCCATCAGGGCCATGTACGCGTTTTGCGCTTCCACCAGGGCCGTATGATCCAGTTGGCTCCGTTTCCGCAGCAGAAACGCGTCGAGCGGCGACGCTTCGCGGCCGGGCGTTTCCGGAAAAAGTGTCTCGTTCGGTATACGCATCACCGTTGCCCCATGAAGGTTCCGCCGCCGGAATTAAGATAGTTGCCCCAGAACGCGTCCCGGCCGCCGAAACTGTTCATGGGGTCCGCGAGGTTGAGACCGACTCCGGTCATGGCGGTTCTGGCCCGCTGCTTGGCCGCCTTTTTCTGGATATCCCACTCCATCGCGTTCATGTCCCCGGCGTACAGGGCCTGCAACGCGGAAACCTCGCCGTCCGCCTCGATCGCCGAGAGCACGTTGACGGGCGTCCCTTCGTTGACGTCCACCCCCTGCGCGCCGTACGACGCCATTTTGGACGAAGCGTTGCGGGCCGCCCGCAAACGTTCAAGATACGCGTTGTTCCGTCCTTCCCGTAGCGCGTTCCGGCTCCGGTCTTCCGCGTACGCGGCGCTTTTTTTCGCTTCGTTGTAGGCGCCGAGCCCCCCCAGGATACTCCCGGTCGTTCCCGCGCTTTCCTTGTAGAACTTCCCAAAAGATTGAAAAGTGCCGCTTGATCCTGCCATATGCCGTCCTCCCCGGTCCCCGGAGCGCCCGCCCGGAAGGCTCGCGGACCCGTTTTGCGTGATGCCGGGCATGTTCCTCCGATCCCCGCCTAAACGACGATGGACAGTATAAACCTGTCCTGAGCGTTCGGGCCGCTTTTACGGATGACCCCTTCCGCCGAAAATCCGACCGAGCGCGTGAGCCAGGCCAACGACCTGGCGTTGTGCGTGTGGCAATACGCCTCGATGCGGTGGCACCCCGCATCCAGCAGCCGTTTGACCATCTCCCTCGCCAGCTTGACCACCAGGAGCGGCAGCTTGTCCGCGAGGGGCGAACTGACCGCCCAGAGCATCCCGCAGCCGCGGTCCATGCTTCCCCCGTAAAAAAAGGCCGGTTCGCCGTTGTACATAACCGTGAACCCTCCTTCCCAGCCCTCCAGCAGAGACTCCCTGTCCATGCCCGCGAGGTCTTCCGCGTCTTCGGCGCGCAAGGGCATGGCGTCGTAATGTTCCGGTTCGAAATCCACGATACGTATATCCATTGATTCCCCCAATTTGGTTGGTGTGGCCGCGTGCCGCTCCGCGCCCGGCAAAAGAATTCGAGCAGCCTCGAGCGCGCGGGAAGAGCCCCCGAAAGGGATGCCGCTCGGGCGGCCTGGGGCCGGAAGCTCGATGCGTCCGGTTTTCGCTGCGGTTTTGGCGGCTAGTCGTTCATGGCCGCGGAGACGGTGAGCATGATGAGCGTAGCCGGGAACGGCCCCCGGCCGGTGAAAACGGCGCGGGTATCCGAATCCCAGCCGCCGGGCATGGGCAGAACCACGTCGCCGGTGAACGGCGCCGGAACGGCGTCCATGGGCATGTCCACGTCGCGCATGGGCAGGATGTACGGGTCCTCCGCCTGGCCGGTCCACGCGTATTGCAGCCCCATGGTCTTGTAGACCCGCGCCATGACTTCCACGATCCTGGCTTTTTTGCCCTGGGCCGTGCCACGCTGCGAGAGCCCTTCCAGCCGCATGGGGGCCAGCTTCCAGGTATAGGGAAGCCCGACCAGAACCCGGCTCGCGGGCACGGCCAGGGGTATCCTCCCGTTTTCCACCACGCGCGGCGGATGCCCCGCGCCGTCCGCCAGGACGCTGACCTCCTGGCCCTCAAGGTGTTCCAGGCCGGATACGACCGAGACCTTTTCCCCCTCGTACAGGAGGGCGGAATCCAGGTACCAGCAGCCCGCCTCGTCGGTGGATTCCCCGTCCCACGGCGCGGCCATGCGTTCGATGAACACCCCGTTCCGCCGTTTGACGGCCAGCCAGGTTTCCGTGTAGCCGTCGCCGGGAATGCAGGCCACGGAGAGCACGTTCCCTTCGGTCTCATGGCGATGCCAGGCGATGACTTCCTGGGCGCGCAGGTAGGTGCAGCCCACCAGCGACCCGTCCCGCATGACGCACCAGATGATGCCGTCCGGGTTCTGGCAGTCCGCGATTTCCTTGATGCCCGGCCGCACGAGGTGTTCCGCCATCAGCGAGATGTCCTGGGAGAGGTAGCTGTCGTCCACCACGGAAAACGCCAGGTCGCGGAGCCTGCGCGAATCCGCCGAGACATGGACCCCGGAAGCGCCCACCAGGAGCGGACGCACCATGTCAGTACCGTAGTTGCTGTTC
>JAJBSY010000154.1 GCA_020861205.1 Deltaproteobacteria bacterium
ACCGCGGCCCATGCGAACGAAAGGATCAGGACGACGGGGACGGACGCGGGCTGTCCCACGGGGCAGAACAGAAACAGCCCCAGGAACAGGCCGAAAATTTTGGTGGGGAGTATCGTCCTCCCGGGCCAGAACATCTGGAAAAACTCGAACAGGGCCAGGGCGCTGACAAGGGCCAGGGCGACCCGGAGGTAGGCGCCTCCCAGGATGAGGCAGGCAACCAGCACGGCAGCGAGCAGAATGCCGGTGACAAGGCGGGGAAGCTGCCCCGTTACGAAAGAGGGCAGGGCGGTTTTGTTCATGAATCCTCCTCGCCCGTTTTCCCGAACCGCCGCTCGCGGGAGCTGAAATCGGCGATGGCCGCGCGCAGTTCCTCGGGGCTGAAATCCGGCCAGAGCGTCGGCGTGAAATAGTATTCGCTGTAAGCGGTCTGGAACGGCAGGAAATTGCTCGTCCGCAGTTCTCCGCTGGTGCGGATGACAAGATCCGGATCAGGGTAGCCGGCGGTGTAGAGGTTTTCCGCGATGCGCTCGGGCGTGACCTTTTCCGGCGCGATGCCGCTTTCCATCAATTTGCGGCAGGCCATGGCGATCTCCTCCCGGCCGGAATAGTTGAGGGCCAGGGTCAGCGTCATGTCGCCGCAGGAAGCGGTTTTGTTTATGGCGTGGTTCAGGGCCTTGCGGGCGGCCAGGGGCAGCCGGTCCGTTTCCCCGGCGACCCGCAGCCGGATGCCCCGCTCGAGCAGTTCCGGCAATTCCTTGCGGAGGAAGAGGACCAGGAGGTCGAAGAGAAAATGGATTTCATCCGCCGGACGCCCCCAGTTTTCCCGCGAGAACGTATAGAGGGTCAGGTACTCGAGCCCCATGGCGCGGCATTCGCGGACCACGGCGCGGACGGTTTCGGAGCCGGCGTTATGGCCGTCGCTGCGGGAAAGCCCCCGGCTGGTGGCCCACCGGCCGTTGCCGTCCATGATGATGGCTATATGGCGTAACGGAAGGGTTCGGTTTGTGTTCACGGTATGCCCCATGTGGTGCCGCCGTTGGTAAATGTGGCGACATTGCAATCCGATGATCTATCCTGTAAGCAGGAAGCGGTCAAGCCGCTCCGGTCTTCGGGCCGTGCCGCAATTTGCTTGATACTTCGCAAGGCTCGTCCCACGCGAAGCCATGTATGACGATAGCTTCGCTCCAAGCGGGACTCGCCTTCTTTGTCTGTTCCCCGTCCCGGGGAGTCGCGGCGCGTCTTGCGGCTCGGCCTCCGCGCTGCGGAAGGGGGAAGAGTGCTTTCCCGTTCGCGACCGGCAAGGCTTGATCGCATTGGGAAAAGGAAGGGAATATGACGGGTGAATGGAAGGTGTTGCGCGGTAACCCGGGCAAGAGGCTCGAGAACGAGCCGGAGGAAGAGCCGTTAGATCCGGGGAAAGAGAGGGGGTTAATCCTCGATGCCGACGTTCCGGGCCGGAGCGTACCGCCCCCGGCGGAAGAAGGGCGCGAAGGCGAATCGAGTGACCGGTACGGGGAGCGGGCGGATTCCGCCCGGCCTGGTCCGGGCTCCGGCCGAGACGCCGTCGAATACACGGCCGGCCCGCGCGGGGTTGTGGAAGAGCCGGTCCCGACAAAGCACGTCGCCATGGCGCTCTGCCTTTTGGCCGTGGTGTTTTTCGGCTGGCTTTTCAGGGACGAGGTGCGCGGCGTCGCCTCCTGGGCCGTATCGGTGATTCAGGGGAAGGACGTCCCCCTCACGGCCAAGGCGCCCGGTCTTGCCGGCATCTCCCGGTTCAACGAGCCGTATGACTGGGATGAATTCGTCAAGGTCTGCGTCCAGAGCAAGGGCGAAACCATCATAAGAATTTTGGATAAACAGCCCGCGTTCATGCGGTCCCCGGACGGCACGCCGCTTCTGCATATCCTCGCCATGAAGGGCGCGCCGCCCGACGTGCTGGAAGCGGTCGGCGGCCGAACGGATGACGATTCCCTGGCCTTTCGCGACGGGGAGGGAAGAACGCTGTTGCACCTCGCGGCGTCCGGCCGTGTCGGGTCGTCCGTGTTACGGGCGTTTCGCGGCAAAGAAACCGAAACGCTGGCGAACGCCCGCGACGGCGATGGGCAAACGCCGCTGCACCTCGCCGCCGGATCCGCGGTGAGCCCCGGCCTTGTGCTCGCGCTCAGGGGCATGGGAGCGGACCCGTCGCTCCGTGACAACGCTGGCCGCTTTCCGCTCGAATACCTGCTGCTAACCTGGGGGGGGATGCCCGAAGCCGTGACGTCGGCGGAAAGGAAAAAGTTTTCGGAATTCGGCTACACCGTTTCAGTGCCGTTCACCCAAGAGAGGGACGGAAAACGGCAAACCAGATTCGTGAGTATTGCCGATCAGGTGAGCGATCTGGAAGGCAAACGGTACTTCACGCTATGCGCCGAAGCCCACCTCGAAGCGCGCGAAAGCGGTTTTCCGGCGTCCGTCGTCGCCGACGGGGACCAGGTGGGCCATCCGGACAAGGAAATGGAGAATTTCCGCCTCTACATCATGAGCGCCAAGGACCGGATGCGCGAACACAACCGGCCCAAAGGCGAACCCTTGTGGAAATCCGTTTCCCTGCGAAAATGGACGGGCGCGGCCATGGCCAAGTTCAAAGCGTTGTTGCCCGAGGCGTACCCGGAAACCGTCAATTTCTTCTCCGCCCTGCTCGTGGGCGAACACAACGTTCCGCCTTTTGACGCGGAGTGGAACGCGTGGGATGTGCCGACAGCGGTCCGCTTTGCCCTCGCGATGCGGATGGTGCAAGAGAGGGGCCGTCAACGGAAGAACCGTTCGCCGAACACCGTCACGCTCGGCGATGATGACGACGCTTTTCTGCGGCACGCCATGGCGGAGTATAGGGAACGCGGAGACGTTCCCCAGGCCCGCAACCCCGTGTTGATGGTCTGGACCCTGCTGGATTACGACGAGCCGCCAGCAACGGATATCTCCGCGTCGCAGAACCTTTCCCCCCACGCGCCAGCAGGGCAGAACGTAAAAACCGGGAACGGCAAGCGGACCGGGGAACTGGACAACCTGCGCGCACTGCACGGCCGGCTGCCAACGGAGGCATGGAAGGCCGTGGGACGGCATCTGGTTGCCGCCGCCTACGTTGCGGAAAAACGCCGGGACGGCCTATGGGCTGCCGGCATGATGCCGTCGAAGGTCAAAAACGCCGGCGGCCTGGACGCTCTCCGGCTTTGGGGCAACGAGGACCGGGAAGACC
>JAJBSY010000372.1 GCA_020861205.1 Deltaproteobacteria bacterium
CCCACAGGAAAGTGGGGCGAGCATGGTCTCATGGGCGGGGCGACCCGGGGAGAACGGGGACGCCATCACTTCTCCCGACGGCAGGTGTTCCAGCAATCGCGATGCGAAGGCGGCGGATTCCGTCACCTCGCGCATCCGGACCAGGGCGCGGGCCTGCACGTCGCCGGACTCCTCGACGCACATCCGGAGGTCGTGCCCCCGCAGGTGCGGCAGAGGGTGGGTGACACGGGCGTCCAGTTTCAGGTTCGAAGCGCGCGCCGCCAGGCCCACCATGCCGAGGTCCGCCGCCGCCTTTTCGGACACTTCGCCGACACCCATCATCCGGGCCGTGACGGACGTGGCGTTGAACATGAGGTCCGCGGCGCCCTTGACGTCTCGGTACGCCGCGCGGATGCGCGCCGCCAGATCCTCCACCATGGCGGGGTCGGCGTTGAAGGCGGAGCCGCCGGGCCGCACCAGGCCCCTGCCGAACCGGTTGCCGCAGAGCGTGGCGGTCATGTTCAGGAAATCGCCGCGGATTCTCCCGCAATACGACGCGGTGGGCAGGAAGCCGACGTCTCCCGCCAGCGCCCCGATATCGCCCGTATGGTTGGCCAGCCGTTCCAATTCGAGCGCCAGGGCGCGGAGCATCTGGCCCCGGGGCGCGACAGGGCAATCGGCCAGCGCTTCCATGACGGCGCAGGCGGCCCAGGTATGGCCGATGCTCGTATCCCCGGCGATTACCTCCACGAGGGGCAGGGTATTCTTGTCCGGCCCGTTCACCATGGCGTTGGCGATACCCCGGTGGTGGTATCCCAGGGAAATTTCCAGGTGCATGACCAGTTCGCCGAAACACTGGAAACGGAAATGCCCGCACTCGATGATGCCCGCATGGATGGGGCCGACCGCCACCTCGTGCACTTCCTCGCCGCTGACGGTGAAAAATTCCGCGTCGCCCGCCCGGGGGCCTTCGGCATGGGGAAAGCGGACCGGCTTCAGCCAGGGATGCCCCTGGGGCGTAATGCCGTAATTTTCGTGCAGTTCCCGCTCGAAGAGATGCAGGGCGGGCAGCGACGGCGTCAGGGAAGGGTACGCCCCCTCAACGACACTTGATGCCAGACCGAGGGTTGCTTCGCTCGAGCGGGCCAGGATGGCGACTATCCGGGTTTTCCCTTGCGCCTCCGCATCGGGTAGCCGTATGGAACGGGGCATGGTCGGCTCCGGAATGCCGAAAAACGCGCAGACCCGCGCTCCCGAAGCGCACTCTCCCAGGATCCAGTCGCAGAATTGCTGCCAGGGGAGAAAGGGGAGGGCCTGTAATGGAACGGCCTGGCCGTTCTGCATGGTGCAATGGGTCGTCATCACGCTTCCTTTATAACGACAGGACGCCGCCTACCAAAGCGGCGGCGCTCGCGATAAGCGCGTTGATCCAATCCGGCCGGTACAGGCCGAGGAAAAGGCAGCCGGCCAGCAACAGCGCCGGGGGCAGCAGCGTCCAGGCGGACTCGCGCACCATGCCGGGATGCGGCCCCTCGGTCGCGGTCGCCATGTCGCGCGGCGGAACCCCCTGGATCATGTGCAGGCAGGAAATCGCCATGCCTACGAAGATGATGCCGAGGAAGAGAAGATAGAGAAGAGCGACGCCGATCCGCTCATCCTGCATGAGGCCGCGCAGCACGGTAAATTCGCTGGAGAACACGCCGAAGGGCGGGGTTCCCACGATGGCGAGAAAGGCCGCCGTCCACAGGATGCCCGTTCCCGGCATGACCGTGATAAGCCCGGAAACCTCACGGCTGGATTTGGTGTGATAGGCCGCGAGTATGTTGCCGGAAAGCAGGAACAGCGAGGCCTTGGTCAGCGAGTGGAACATGGCGTGGAGCATACCGCCGCCCGCGGCCATCCCGCCGACGCCGCAGCCCAGCAGGATGATGCCCATGTGCTCCACGCTGGAGTAGGCGAGCATTCTCTTGAAGTCGCCCTGGTTTACGATGAACATGGCGGCCAGCCCCATGGAGAGGAGGCCGAACAGGATGAATATCTCTTTGGAAAAATCGCCGAACCCGGCGGCGAGTGCCAATTGCTGAAGCCGGAAAATGCCGAGAAAGGCGCAGTTGAGAAGCGCGCCCGAAAGCAGGCAGGAAACCGGCGCCGGCGATTCGCTGTGCGCGTCCGGCAGCCATGTGTGCATGGGCGCGAGCCCCATTTTGGTCCCGTACCCGATGAAGATGAAGATAAAGGCCGCCTTGAACCAGGGCGCGCTGATGCCTTCGCCCGTCCGCAGCATGGCTGGCATGGTCATGTCCACGAGGGGGCGTCCCTCCCGCTGCCAGGCCACGTCCAGGAGAAAGTTGCCGAGGAGCGCGAGGGCTATGCCGACGGAACAGATGATCAGGTACTTCCAGGTCGCTTCGAGCGAGCGTTTGTGCCTGTGAAAATAGATCAGCGGAGCGCTGGCGAGGGTGGTCGCCTCGATGCCGACCCAGAGAATCCCCAGGTGCTGGGCCATGGCCACAAGGCTGGCCGCGGCGAGAAAGAGCAACAGACAGGCGGTAAACACGGCTTCCGGCGCGTTGGTGAATTGCAGATGCCGCCTGTATTCGATGCTGGAGTGCTCCCCTTCTCGTTCGAAATACCCTATCGCGTAGACCGAGGCCGCGAGAAAAAGAAGGGACGTCAGGCCGAGAATGAGCCGGCCGGCCGCGTCCAGGGCCAGCAGGTCGTGGAACGGCAGCGGCGCTTTCAGCCAGCATATGCCGGAAAGGACGCAATGCGCGCAGGCCGCGCCGACAAGAAGCGCGCGGCGCGGCCAATCGTCCGTGATGAAAAAGGAGACGCAACCCGCCGCGAAGGGGAGGAGAAAAAGCGCGAAAAGCATGTCAGTCCCTCAAGGAAGCGATGCGGTCCACGTCAACGCTGTGGAATGCCTGGTTGAGATGCCGGATGGCGATAATCATGACGAAAATGCCCACGAAGACGTCGAGCAGCACGGAAAGCTCGAGCCAGGCGGCGTCGTGGCGGGCCAGCGGCACGCCCAGGAGGTAGATGCCGTTTTCCAGCACCAGGTAGCCCATGACCTGCGTGAGGATTTTCCTGCGGGTGACGATGAGCAGCAGCCCCGCCAGAACCGTGGTGATGGCGGGCGCGAAAAAACCCAGGAAAAGCGGGTTGGCGGGAACGGGCAACCGGACGGCGAGCCAGAGGGAAAAGGCGATCCCCAAGGCGCCGGCCAGGACGCTGCGGTTATAGCCGATATAC
>JAJBSY010000011.1 GCA_020861205.1 Deltaproteobacteria bacterium
GAGGATTACGACCTTCTCGGCATGGTCAACGACATCCTCGAGCGCGAACGGAAACGTTCCCGCGAGGAACAGTTGTTCGCGCCGGAACTGCATCCGCACGGCATCAAGGAAATGGCCGTGGCCCGTGAGATCCTCGTGGCGTATTCCGTCATCAACCTTCTCGACTCCCTGGAGGCCGGGGAGGCCTCGGACCGCATTCTCGCCCTGCGGTCCCTGCATGACGAGGTGTTGTACACGGCCGCGACCACCTTCCGCTACAACACGGCCCGCGTGCTCATCCAGATAATGAAGGATCTCGTCCGCGCCCATGGCGACGAGGAACGCCAGCTCATGCTGGCCCGCGATTTCCGGGCGGCGTCCACGGGGAGGCGCCGGGTCATCCGCGCCATGCTCAAGCGGTACCACCTGCTCGAGATGCCGGAGGAATGGGACCAGCTCACCTTCGACAACCACGTCCACGACGCCAATACCAAGGGGCGCAAAACGCCCACGCATCTGATTATGGACGCCTGGATCAAGGGCATCCGGCAGCTGACGGTCATCTACTACAATTTCGTCGAGCCCCGGGCCGTGCAGGAACTGATGCAGGCGGCGGACATCATGGATATCGACGTCCGCATCGGCGTGGAATTCAAAGCCAGCTTCAGGGGCCGGTATATAGACTTTATCTGGGAGCCCATCGGGCTTGACGGCGCCACGGGCATGGCCGAATTCCTCGAGGAGGAAGCCATGCGGCAGTTGATGGAGGACGGACGCGCCGCCTCCGCTTTTACCGCCAAGTACGTGTTCGGCATGTTGGAACGCTACAACGCCGTGCACCGGGAGGATCTTGCGAAACTGTTCGGCATCGAGCTGCCCGTCGTTTCCATGGAAGAATTCCTGGCGTTTGTCGCCTCCGGCCAGCCGTCCCTCGAGCACCTTGCCGAGCTTATCTACAAGGAAATGCTCCCCCTGCTGCTGCAGGCTCTCCCAAGCCTGCGCGAACGGTACGCCGGCGCGGCCACCGAGGAGGAAAGGGAATTCATCGAGGCCCAGGTCAAACTCATGGCCGACCTGCACCCCGAACTGATCATGGAATCGTACTTCACCCCTGAAAAGAACCCCGGGTTGCGCGACCCGGAAATTCCCGGCGACGACCCGGACACCCCGGAATTCCTCCGGACGACGCCCCAGGAGCTGGTCGCGCGGTTGAACGGCGTCCGGCCCATGAGCCGCATCATTCTCACCCTTTCGGGGCTGCTTACCGAGGATGCGCTGGAACTGCTCTACACGTGCGAAGGCCGCATCACGCACCTGGAGCTGTTCAACCTCAAGGATTTCGTGACGGGCAAAATGCCCCACGTCAAACCCATCACCAAGTTGATGTACGCCATCAACCAGGGAAGCCCCTTTGCCCTGAAGCGCATCATCCGGACCGTTATTCGCGATTTCTCCGCCCGCGCCCAGGACGGACGGCCGGATCCCGATACCGCCGAACGACGGGACCTGTTGACGGAAATTTTGCGCAACATTCCGAAGCTACAGTCCTACTACGCCAAAACCCCGCTGAAAGCCCGCGTGGGCAGCGACTCCACGAGCCGCTCCTTTCGCCTGCACGGCATGGGGTTCGCGTTCATCGACACCCTGCCGAAGTCCGCCCGCAAGAGCATCCGCGATCCCAGGGACAACCTGCGCGAAGTCATTCCGATCCGAACGGAAATCGACTCCGTCTATACCTTTTCCGTACCGTCCCAGCGGGGCGTTTCCACGTTCAAAAAAGCGGTCGGGAGATTTCTGCGGCGCCTGCCGGGTATGGGGCTCTTCGGGTTCGTCAAAACGCACAGTTGGGAACCGCGTAATTCCACGACGCGGTACGCGGAAAGAAAAGACGCCGGTATCGCGACCCTCGGCGGATTGCAGCGGGAAATGCCCGACGTGATCCGCCTGCAGCAACGTCAAGCCGCCAAGACGCGGCTGGGGAGCGCCTACTGGAACACCCGGATGGCGAACTCCCTCAAGGTTATCGCCGGATTCTCCCTGACCATGGGCGTTTTTTCCTTTACCCAGGAATGGTGGGTTCTGGCCTGGTTCGGCGCGCCCATATGGTTCGCCATCACGGGGCTTCGCAATATCCTGCAATCCGTTTTGGGCGGCGGCGGAATCCGGCGCACCCCTCTCCTGCGCTGGAACGACTACGTCAGCTGGTCGCGCATCTGCGATTCGCTCCTGTACACCGGCATCTCCGTTCCCCTCCTCGAGTTGTTCCTGCGCTGGGGTCTCCTGGGCCAGGTCTTCGGCATCACGGCCGTAACCAGCCCGGTGCTGTTCTATACCCTCATTTCAGCGGCCAACGGGGCCTACATCGCATCCCACAACATATACCGGGGCCTTCCCAAGGAAGCAGTCATCGGCAACCTGTTCCGGAGTGTTCTCTCCATCCCGCTGGCCCTCGTCTACAATACCGTTCTCATCGCGCTGGTCTATGCCTTCAACATCGTGGGAGGCCTCGAGTTGCTCATGGCGGGTTCGGCCATCGTCTCCAAGGCTGCCTCGGATACCGTCGCCGGGATCATCGAAGGGATAGGCGACCAGAATGCGAACCTGCGGATGCGCAACTGGGATTACACGTACAAGCTCAACCAGCTTTTCGGCTGTCTGGCGCGCCTCGAAGTCATGCTGCCCGAAGAGGACGTTCTCGAACTGCTCCGCCTGGACAAGGACAGACAGCCGCTCATGCCCGCGGAAATATATACCCTCCAGGACGCGGTTATAATCCATTCCCTGGACCTCATGTATTTCTGGATGTATCAACCGAGGGCCCGGACATACCTGACCCGCGTCTTCCGCGAAATGTCGCCGGAAGAGCGCGCGACGTTCGTCCGTTCCCAGGCGGTCCTCGTCAGGACCAAAGAAATCAGCCGCCTGTTTGTGGACGGCATGTTGGGCAACAATTTTACAAAGCCCCTCGCCTTCTTCCTCGACCGTCATTCGCAGTATCTCTCCGATATCTCCCAGTCCTCGGGAGTTCCCATTCCGGTACAGTGACGGCTCGTGCAAGCGAGTCCGCTAAAAAGGAAAAAAATATGGACAAACAATGGGTTGACGACGTTATCGGCCGCCTGGCCTCCATCGGCAAAACCGGGCAGGACGGTTCCAACCGGCTGGCCTTTTCCGACGCGGATATGGCGGGTAGGGCCTATTTCAAGGAACTGATGCGCGCAGCGGGCCTGGCCGTCCGCGAAGACG
>JAJBSY010000220.1 GCA_020861205.1 Deltaproteobacteria bacterium
TAGACAAGTGTATCAAGGCATACATGAGCTTCGCTCAGGGAAGAGCCTGACGAAGTATCAAGCAAATTGAGGCACTGCCAATTTTTTGCCTTGCTTGACGGGGGGCTTGGAAATCAGTAAAGAAACCCGTTCAGATACATTTCAAGGAGCCAGTTATGAAAAGGACATATCAGCCGAGCCGGGTCAAGCGTAAGAGGACGCACGGTTTCCGTGAGCGCATGAGCACCCCGAGCGGCAGGGCCATTCTTCGGCGCCGTCGCGCCAAGGGGCGTAAAAGATTAGCAGTTTAACGTTCCTGCCCGAGCACAGGTTGCGCAGGCGGGCCGATTTCCTGCTTTGCTACGATTCGGGCCGGCGTCATTTCACGAAGCGGTTCGTACTCTTCGTGCGCGAACGGGAAGACGGAGGCGCCTGGCGCCTGGGGCTTGCCGTCACGCGCAAGTCGGGCTGCGTGGTTGTGCGTATCCGGGTCAAAGGGGTGGTCCGTGAGTTTTTCTGGCTGATCCAGGAGCGTCTTGCGCAAGTTGTCGATATCGTGGTCGTGCCCAAGAGGACGCTCAACCCCTCGGAATTATCGCTCGCGGTCGCCGGACAGGAATTTTTACCGTTGCTTCCAGTAATTGCCCGGTGAGGCGACGGTTTTGCGGGCAGCCGCGGCGCGGCCTCGCAAGGGTGTCTCCAAGGATGCGGGAATGATCAAGTTGTTCCGGTTTATCGCCGTCTTGCCCATTCGCCTGTATAAGTATTGCATTTCACCCATGTTGCCGCCCGCGTGCCGGTATGTCCCGACGTGTTCGGAATACGCGATGGAAGCCATATCCCGGCATGGAGTGATCAAAGGCGGATGGTACGCTTTTTTCCGTATCCTGCGCTGCCATCCGTTGGCAAAAGGCGGGTATGACCCCGTACCGCCTGCACAGCCTTCGTCCACGGATTCCGGGCCGTTCTTCCGTGGGGAGTCCGGCCCGGGCGCGCCGTCATCCGCACACGGTTCCGGCGCGCGCCACCGCCCGTAGTTGCCGTTTTTGCACGGAACCATAGGAGCCGCTGAATTTTATGGATATTCGCCGTACCGTGATGGCTATTGCCATCTGTTTTCTTATCCTTTTGTCCTGGAACCAGTTTTCCATTTACATGGGATGGGCGCCCGACCCGGCCCTGCAGCCGGAACCTCAGACCCGGCAGGCCCAGGAAGGGCAGGTCGCGGAGCGGGATGTTCCGGCGGCCCCCCAAGAGAGCGCGCCGGTCGCTCCCCTGCCGACGTTCCAACCCGCGCCGGGACGGGACGTCGTGGTGGAAACGCCTCTTTACCGGGCGGTGTTCTACTCCGGCGGCGGTATTCTGCGTGAATTCAGCCTGAAAAAATACCGGGTCGGTCTTGCTCCGGATTCTCCCGTTCTGCAACTGATCGCCCCGGAAGCGGTAGCCAAGGCTCCGCTTGGGCTCATTCTCGACGGGGCCCCTTCGTGGAGCGGCGCGTCCTGGAATTTCACCGGCGAAGACATGAACCTCCGGGACGGAGAGACCGGCACGCTGACCTTCACCGGCGAGGTGAACGGCGTGCGTCTTATCCGCGTGCTGACCTTTGACGCTTCCCGCTATTCCGTCAGGGAAACCGTGCGGTTGCAGTCCGACCAGCCGCGCAGCCTGCGCCTCGCCTTCACCATGAGCACGGGCAAATTGTCCCAGGGCGGGGATTATGACCTTACCCGCGTGGCCTACCTCGAAAACGGCTCCTTTGAAAGCAAGGACAGCGAGAAGACCCTGTCCGCGGGCCTCACGCCCAGCGGCGATTTTTCGTGGGCCGGGATCATGTCCAACTATTTTCTGGCGACCGTGATGCCCAAAGATACCGAGACCACCCTCAGGATCAAGCTTGAAAACGGCGCGTACCGGGTGGCAGTCGAAAAGACCGGGATCCAGGTCGGCCCGTCGCAACCCGCGGAGCTTGAGGCGGCCTATTTTATCGGGCCGAAGGAACAGAAACTGCTCAACGCGGAACCCGGCGACCTGGGCAAGGCCATCAACTACGGCATGTTCAGCATCGTGGCCCGGCCGCTCATCGCCATGCTCGACTTCTTCTACACGTATGTCGGCAACTGGGGCGTTGCCATCATTCTCCTGACCCTGGTCATAAAAATCATCCTTTGGCCGTTGTCCTACAAGAGCTACAAGTCCATGGAGCAGATGAAGAAACTGCAGCCCATGATGGCGAAGCTCAAGGAAAAGTACGGCGACGACAGGGAAGCCATGAACAGGGAGATGATGCAGCTCTACAAAACGTACAAGGTCAACCCGGCCAGCGGCTGTTTGCCCATCCTGGTTCAGATCCCCGTTTTCATCGGGCTGTACCAGGGCCTTCTCGGGTCCATCCAGCTCAGGCACGCGTCGTTCATCCCGCACATTCCGTTCACGGACTACGTGTGGCTGGCCGACCTTTCGGTTAAGGACCCGTACTACATCACCCCGATCATCATGGGGCTCACCATGCTGCTGCAGCAGAGGCTGACTCCGGCGGCGGGCGATCCCACCCAGCAGAAAATCATGATGATCATGCCCGTGGTGTTCACGTTTTTCTTCCTGAACTTCCCGTCCGGCCTGGTCGTATACTGGCTGGCGAACAACGTGATCTCCATCGCGCAGCAGTGGTGGCAATTGCGCCGGGTAAAATAATTTTCCGGTCGGCCGCTTGCGGGTATTTTTCGCGCAAGCGGCTTCCGCCGTTGCAACGGCGACTGACTCACTTCCATCCACCGGGCGATACCGGATAGAGACACTATGAGCGGATACAAGGAATTCGAAGGTAAAACGCTTGACGAAGCGATTCGGGATGCCTGCGCGTATTACAACGCGACCCGTGACAAGCTGGAAATAGACATCCTCAACGACGCCAAGGGCGGCATTTTCGGGCTTGTCGGCGCCAAAAAAGCGCGCGTGCGTGCCCGCCTTGTGGAACTTTCCAGCGTGCTGGAGGGATTGGATTCCCTCGGCGAGAAAGGGAAGCAGAAGAAGCGGGGCGAGGCGCATCCCGGCGAAGCGCGGCGGGGCGGCAGGCGCGAGCCGCGAGAAGAAGTCCCGCGCACGGAACCGGGCGGGAACGATACGCCGAACGCCTCCACGGAAGCGCTGTTTGCCGAGGCCGCGTATGCGGAAACCACCGCCGCCGTCGCGGATGAATCCGGCCCGGATGCGCCGCAGCCAGCCGGGGAGAAACGCGGCAG
>JAJBSY010000070.1 GCA_020861205.1 Deltaproteobacteria bacterium
TGCATGACGTGACCGAATTGACCAACGCCAAGGAGGACGCGGAAATGGCGTCGCGGGCCAAAAGCGATTTTCTGGCCCAGATGAGCCATGAAATCCGTACGCCCATGAACGCTATCTGCGGCATGAGCAATCTGTTGACCACAACGCCGCTCGACAGGACGCAGAAGGAATACACCGCCACCATTATCAGCGCATCCGAGTCGCTGTTGCAGATAATCAACGATATCCTCGATTTCTCCAAAATCGGCGCCGGCAAGCTCGATCTTGTCATCGGCCCGTATTCCATCGCGGAGGCGATCGGCGACGTAGCCAACATGATCGCGCTGCGCGCCTATGAAAAGGGGCTCGCCTTCGTCGCCGACATCAACCCTTCGCTGCCGTCCAGGCTTGTCGGAGACGAAGGGCGCGTCAAACAGATCCTGATCAATTTGGTCAATAATGCCGTCAAATACACGGCGGAGGGAGAAGTATGCCTTTCCGTCGATTTTGAGCCGGGCGATTCCGGCGTCACCCTGGTCTGCGCTATCAGGGATACGGGTATCGGCATAAAACCAGAGAACCTTGAAAGCATCTTCGCCGCGTTCACGCAACTGGATCTTGTGAAGAACAAGGGAATCCAGGGCACCGGCCTCGGCCTCGCCATCAGCCGGGAACTGGCCGTCGCCATGGGAGGCGAGATAACCGTTGCGAGCGATTACGGAAAAGGCAGCGTGTTTACCGTCCGCATCCCCCAGGAGGTGGTGGACGAAACGCCCGTGGCCCGCCTCGCCAGGCCGGAGGAAACGCGCGTGCTTGTGCTGGGCCCGGCCTGCGGCCGTGGCGATATAACCGTTGTGTTGGAACGCCTTGCCGTCGCCCAGGTTGCCGTCGCGGAGGAACTGCCCGGCCGGGACGCGCTGGGCGCGTTTTCCCATGTCATCTGTATCGGGGACATGTGCCGGAATGAAATTTTCGAAGGGTTGAGAGGAGGGAGCGCCCCGAGGATTATCGCCGTTCGCCGTCTGGGAAGCGAAAGCGGGAAGAATTTACCGGACGTATACGCCTTGTACGAACCGGTGCTGGTTACCGACATGGCAAAGGCGCTGAGCGCCCCTACTTCGGACGAAGGGGAGGAGGAAAAAGGCAACACGGTGCTGGAAGCCTTTTTCCCCACTCACGGGGTCAGCGCCCTGGTTGTCGATGACAATGACATCAACCTGCTTGTCGCCGAGGAACTTCTGCGGCAGTATGGCATCGAGCCGGATACGGCGGCCAGCGGGTCAAAAGCCCTGGTCCAGGCCGCCAAACGGGAATATGACATTATTTTCATGGACCAGATGATGCCCGGGATGGACGGTATCGAGGCGACCAGGCAGATTCGCGCGCTCGGTGGACATAACGCGGTCGTTCCGATCGTAGCCCTGACAGCCAACGCGCTGGTCGGCATGGACGAGTTTTTTCTGGAGCAGGGCATGACGGACTACATCAGCAAGCCAATCGCGATAGACGATATCAGTCGGGTTCTGAAACGCTGGCTGCCTCCCGAACGCCTCGGCCAGGCCTAGAGCCTTTTTACCGTTGAAACGACATTTGGCCGCGAGATTGGCGCAGGCTTGCCCGCCGTGTATCGTCAACCGCAAAGCGAAACCGCTCCAGGGACCGGCGTATTCATGCGCACTCGGTATACGGCGTTTAAACCCGGCAGCCGGGGGCCGGCCGCCGGGTTTTGCCAAGCGGACCGACGGGTGCGGTCATTCCCTGACAATCGCCTGCACGGGACAGATGTCTATGGCTTCGTCCGCGCAGGGAGCGGTGCTGGACGGGTCTTTTACCGTGGCGTGCCCGGTGGTGTCGTTCATTTCGAAAACCGCGGGACAGATTTCCACACAGGATTCGCAACCGATACAATCTTCCGTTACTTTCAGTTCAGCCATAACGCCTCCTTCCGGCCGAAGCCGGCGACCTTGTTTTTTTGCATGAAATGCGTCATTGTGCGTCACGCGCGGCGTGCGCATCCAGTATCCCCTAACCCCCTTGCAATACCATGTCCATTACTACGTTGCTTTTTGATATCGGCAATACCAACATAAAAATAGGTTTTTCCGATGACGCCGGCATACGGGCCCAGTTCACGCTGCCCACGGACAGCCGGCAGACGGCCGACGGGCTGGGTCTCTCCCTTTCCGGCCTGTGCCGCCATATGAACGTGGACCCCGCGGCGCTCGATGCCTGCGTGGCCTCGTCCGTCGCGCCCGTTATCGCCCATCTGGTGCGCAAGGCCTGCCGCGCCTTTCTGGGGCACACCGTGCTTTTCGCGCCCGAGGACATCCCCATCCCGCTGGAAAACAAGTACGAAAGACCCCAGGAAGTGGGCGCGGACAGGCTGGTAGGGGCCTATGCCGCCCGGCGGCTCATGCCGGATGCCAAGTCCATCATCTCGGTGGATTACGGCACGGCGACGACGTTCGATTTTGTGACGGACGATACATACCTCGGCGGCCTCATCTGTCCCGGGGTGTATTCCTCGGTGGAGGCGCTGGCCTCCCGCACGGCGAAACTCCCCCACATCGCGCTGGATATCGACGCGTCGGAGCCGGTGGTGGGGCGGTCCACGGCGGAGAGCATCAACCACGGGTTCGTGTTCGGGTTCGCGGCCATGACCGAAGGGCTGATCGCCAGGCTCGCCGAACGGCTGCCCGGACCGGTGCGGACCGTCGCAACGGGCGGCTTCGCCCAAAGCCTCGCCAGGGTGACGCCCTGCTTCACGATGGTCAGGCCTGATCTTCTCCTGGAAGGCTTGCGCCTGTTGTATAAAGAGCGGGCGTAGGGCGGAAGGGAACGCGCGCGGCGAACGTAAAAAAAATTTTAACGCGGGCCGCGTAATGAAATCATTACTGTCTACAGCCAGTTCCGGTAAAAATTTTTACCCGGTATCGTCCGTTGCGCCAAATAGTTGTTGGCAAGAGGCCTCCACGGGTATATAGCCAACGTGCATAAGTTTATCAGCCATTTCACGTCAGAGTAAGGAGAGACGTATGAGTACAATAGTTTCCGTCCACGCCCGGGAGATCCTGGATTCGCGCGGCAACCCCACAGTCGAGGTTGAAGTCGGCCTGGACTCCGGCCATTACGGCCGCGCCGCTGTTCCTTCGGGCGCGTCCACCGGCGTGCGCGAAGCGCTTGAGCTGCGCGACGGCGACAAGGGCCGCTACAAGGGAAAAGGCGTGGAAAAAGCCGTG
>JAJBSY010000223.1 GCA_020861205.1 Deltaproteobacteria bacterium
AATATACATAGAGCCAAACCTCACTTTTTGTAAAGCGCGGGGAATGCGAAACCGCCGGAAAAGAATAGTGTCCCGCGCGGTTTTTGCATGATACGAAAACCCTACCCAAACCAGAGAATACGCGCAGGTACCGCCATGGCAATGTCATCGCTCCCCAATCCGCCCCATACCGTTACTCCCGCAACCGTTGCCGCGCCGTCGGAGCCGGTTTCCCCGATGCTGCGCTGGATCGTGGCGGTGGCCTTTTTCATGCAGATGCTCGACGGCACCATCATGAACACGGCGCTGCCGGGTATAGCGCGGGATCTCGCTGTCTCGCCGCTCAGTATGCAGTCGGCGGTCATCGCCTACATGCTGACCACCGCCCTGTTCATCCCCGCATCGGGTTGGCTGGCGGACCATTTCGGCACCAAGCGCATATTCATCGCCGCCATCTTTCTGTTCTCCGCGGGGTCGCTGTTGTGCGCCCTCTCGCCCAGCCTGGAACTCCTGGTCCTGGCGCGTGTCGTGCAGGGGCTCGGCGGCGCCCTGATGGTTCCGGTGGGCCGGCTGACGGTCATCCGCGCCTATCCGCGCAAGGACCTGGTGCGCAACTTGAGCTTCATCACCATTCCCGGGCTCATCGGGCCGCTGGTGGGACCCATGGCCGGCGGCTTCCTCGTGGAGTACGCCTCCTGGCACTGGATATTCCTGATCAACATCCCGGCTGGGGTCCTCGGCGTTATTCTGGCATACCGGTGCATGCCCAACCTCTCGCCGGAAAGGGAATGGAAATTCGACCTGCCGGGCTTTCTTCTTTTCGGGTCTTCCATGGTTCTGGTCACCTTTTCCATGGAAGGGCTCGGGGAACTTCACATGCCCCGGGTTCAGGTAACGCTCCTGTGCACCCTCGGTCTGATGCTGCTCGGAATTTACTGTCTGCGCGCGCTCCGGGCGGAGCATCCGCTGTTCGAACCCGGCATTTTCCGTATCCGCAGCTTCGCGATCGGCATTTGCGGCAACCTATTCGCCCGGCTGGGATCGGGCGGGGTGCCGTTTCTCATGCCGCTCTTCCTGCAATTGGGTCTTGGTTTCTCCCCCTTTTACGCGGGCGTGACCATGATCCCCACGGCGCTCGCGGGTATTGTGGGAAAAAGCCTGATCACACGCCTGGTGGAAAAAACAGGGTTCAAATTATTCCTGACGGCCAATACCCTGCTGGTCGGCGGGCTGATCGCCAGTTTCGCGCTTGTCGATGCCAATACGCCCTATCCCCTGCTCCTGTTGCAGCTTGGCATTTTCGGCACGTTCAACTCCATGCAGTTCACGGCCATGAACTCCGTGACGCTGGTGGATTTAAACAATGAGGACGCGGGCAGCGGCAACAGCCTTCTGTCCGTGACCATGCAGGTTTCGGTCACCTGCGGCGTGGCCATGGCCGCGGCCCTCCTGAACGGCTTCAGCGGAGCCGAAACGATTACGGCCAACAGCGCCATACCCATGAGCGTCTTTACCAAGAGCTTTCTGTGCGTGGGCGGGTATACGGCCGCCACGGCCCTTATATTCGCCCAGGTTCCGTCCGATGCGGGCAGGCAGGACGCCAGGGATAAACGGTAGGAGCGTTCCGGACGAGCGGGGACGGCGTTCCCGCTGGGGCTCGCGCGGTCATTGCAAGCCGATGGTACGATAGGGATTGACGCTGATGCCGAACTTTCGGGAAAAGGACCGGACGGCTTCGCGCAGCCGTTCGATCACATCCTCGAAAACGGCGTCGCCGGTGAGCGCGAACTCGTCCGTCCGTACCCGGCTGTTCAGGACCCCGATCAATTCATCCTCCAGCCCGATGGTAGGCTGCCGGCTCGCGGTATTGAGGGTTTTCATGGTAAACACCGGATACTTCTCAAGGCCGAAAGCTCCTGTCCAGTCTTCCCATTTCAGAAGTTGCGTTTCAAGGTCCGCTTCATGGATCCTGAATCGCAACCGCGCCCAGGGGATACGTAAAATATCCGCCAAAATGCACCCGTACATGGCTCCGCCAATGACGAACTCGCTTGCGGCAACCGCCCGCAACACCCGTGGCACGGGCCAATCCGGCATGATCACGTTGATGCCTGTAGTCCGGGCTATGCGCTCCCAGTCTATCGTTGCAACATGGCGGTAATGCGGTATGAGGGACACGCGGCATTGTTTTCCGGAAGCGGCCAGAGCCGGGTATTCCTTCATAAAAGGAAGGAGGTACGCGGCGTCCGCGATAAACGGGCAGTCCATCCTTTTGGCGGAAAGCGGTCCCCGAACGAACTCCGGCAATATGTTCGGCGGGCGCGTGACCGTCTGGCGGCGTATCCCCGCGCCGAACACTACGGCTTTCAGATCCGGCGGAATGTGATCGAAAGCCTCTTCGCCCAAGATTGACCCCACCCCCAAAAACAGATGCTCGGGAAACCGCTCGGCAAAATCAACCTGGTTGAACAGCGCGCCGAACAGGAAGGGGTTGAGGCGGTCACCGAAGTTATCACCTTCAAAATAGTATAGTTGCATGTTCCGGTTCCTGGTCTGACCTTCCGAGGTTTGATGCGGCGCGGCGCGCCGCGCGGTTCAAAGAACGGATGCCAGCGACGTTTCGCTTTCGGCCACAAGCCGTTCGTTGGCGGCAAATATCCTGTCCCTGTTGGGAATAAAAAGGGAAGGATTTTCCACGACGGCCTCGATCGCGCCGACAAGCCCTTCGGTTCCATCGTAAACCAGGGAAAGATCCTCTACCCCCCACCGCCGGGCAAAGACATCCTCAAGCACCGGCACGATGCCGAACCCGAAGGAAATGTTGATGCCGCCCGTTATTTTTTCCGCAAGGTATTTCAAATTCCACCGCGAACGTTTGTTCAGCAGGAACAATTGGTACGGGGTTTCACGAGCCAGAGCGAACAAGTCGCGGAAAGGCAGGTTTTCATAAACGACGACGTCGCCTTCAAGGGAATACCGGCTCAGGTTATCCCGGAACGTCCGGTAATAATCCGTCTCCGAGCTTGAGCAGGCGACGCTGACTCTGTACCTGCCGGAAAAGCCTCTTTCCGTCAGCAGGATACCCGCGTCGATCAACTGGTCATAATCCCGCCGGCTCCCGTCCACGCTTCCCACGCAGAGAAAACCCGGGAGGGAGCCGTCCCGCGCGGGGCATTCGTCCTTATCGGCGAAAAAAACACTCGGTAACAGAAACGGCATTCCCCTTTCCTCAGCGA
>JAJBSY010000370.1 GCA_020861205.1 Deltaproteobacteria bacterium
TCTATTGTCTTACGCAGGTCACCAAAATGGCGTTGACCACTCAGGGGGGAATGCCGAAATTCGCGCCGAAGGGGATGGCCAGCGCGTGGGCGTTGCCCAGCCGCGTGATGTTGAAGGCCAGGGCCGCGATAAGGCTGCCCATGATCATGTCCTCGCGGGCCTGGAGGTCGTCGCCTCGGTTGACGGCCTTGCGCAGGGAGCGGGCGATCAGCTTCATGGCGGCGAGGGAAAGCCCCTCGGATATGGGTTGGGTGCTCTTCGCCACATAGGATTCCATGGCGTGGCACAGGGCGTCCATGCCGGTGGCCGCCGTGATGCGGGGCGGCAGGCCGACGGTCAGTTCGGCGTCGACAACCGCGAGGGTCGGCATAAGGTTCCAGCCGCCCACGCTGGCCTTGATGTTTTTGGTCTTGTCGCAGAGCACCGACCAAAAGGTAGCCTCGCTCCCGGTACCGGCGGTGGTGGGTACGGCGATGATGGGCAGGGGCTGCATCTTGACGAGGCCGAAGCCCACGTAATCGAATATCTTGCCGGGGTTCGTCGCCATGACCGCCACGGCCTTTGCGCTGTCCATGGGGCTGCCGCCGCCCACGCCGACGACGACGTCGGCCTTGAAGTCCTTGGCTTGCTTCGTGGCCTTGGCGACACCCTGGATGGTGGGCTCGGGTTCCACTTCGTCAAAAACGGTATACGGAAGCTTTGCGGCTTTCAGGGAATCCTCCAGCTTCCGGATGACGCCCGAACCGGCAAGGCCGTTGTCCGTCACGATCAGGACGCGGGAGCACCCCAGCTCCCTGACCTTATTGCCGAGCTCGGCCGCGGCGCCCCGGCCGACGAAAAGTTCCGTGGGCATCTTGTACGTAAACATTGGATCCTCCTGCTGTTAGGTGCGTGGAAAACGTTTGTCGCATAAGAAACGCATCAAAAAAACGAAGAGTTGCGCCGCGTATCGCGGCGGGTGGCGACGTCCGGTCGGCCTGTCCGCCGGCCGTGCTCCACGGCCGCCCGGCGCCCGGTATTTGTCCGGAACGGCAACGTGCGGTGCGGAAGGCTACCGCGCGCGACGGACGTAAAAGGGTCTTGAGCAATAATCGTTCCGGAAAAATAATACGGCGTTCTCCAGCGCGAAAGATTTAAACGGTATGCCAAAAATCCTGTTGTTGAGACCGGTTACGACGCGCGCGAGGAAGGCGTTAGGCGGGCCCGGAGGGAGACGGCATGGCCATGTCGCCGCGAAAAAGACCGTTCATGCGACACTTGTCGCGCCTCTGTTGCGCATCAGCCGCGATACGGGTATAGGAACGGGAGTTCGGCGTCCGGGCGCGGCTTTTCACCCGGAACGCGTTACGGAATCCTCAGCCCTGGAGCCTGTGTGCCCGCAATCCCTTCCCGCATAGCGTTTCTTGCCCCCAATCCCGATATCGGCGACCGCGCCCTCCAGATGGCGTTCGAACTCGGCATGGAGGAATCCGTCTCCGTCCATCCCGGGCACATGGCGGTGGCCCTCGAGCGGGCTGTGGCGCTGGAGGCCGCGGAAGTGGACGTTCTGGTCGCGCGGGGCGCCACCGCTGAAATTATTATGAACTCCACGGTGATGACCCCGGTCGTGGAGATCCCGGTGAGCGGGCAGGATCTCGCCAAGGTGCTCCGGGACGCAAAGCAGCGCACGGGACTGCCGCGACCGCGCATCGCCCTAATGGCCTTCCCGGCCATCCAGCGCGACCTGGAGGTGTTCGCCAGCCTTCTCGACATCAACCTGGACATCTACGATGTCCAGGGGGACATGGAAAACATCGAAAGGCAGGTCGCGCGCGCCAAACGGGACGGGGCGGATATTCTCGTCGCGGGAAGCGTGACGGCCCGCATAGCCCGGGAACACGGGTTGCCGAGCATCCAGCTGGACCCGGGGGACGTTTCCTTGCGCATGGCCCTGCTGGAGGCCAAGAAGGTGGCGTACGCGCGCAAGCTGGACAAGGCCAAGACCCAGCGGTTCAAGGCCGTCATGGAGAGTTCGCGCGACGGCATCCTCGTGGTGGACGCGGGAGGGCTCATCATGGCCGCCAACCTCGCGGCCAGCCGGATATTGCGGTTGCCCTTCTCGTCCGAAGGCCGGCCGGTTCTCGATATTCTTCCGGTTCCCGCGCTTGAAGCGTGCCTGCGCGATGGAACCGCCATCCAGGACGAAGTTATGCCGTACGGCGACAATTCCCTCCTGGTCAACGTCACGCCCACCAAGGTGGACGGGAAGCCTGCGGGGGCCATCCTCGTGTTCCAGCCTTCCAGCGCCATTGCCGCCCTGGAGAACAAGATCAGGAAAAGCCAGTACGGAAAGGGCCTTGTAAGCCATTACCGGTTCACCGACATCCTGGGCGTTTCCCCCCAGATGCAGAACACCCTCGCTCTGGCCCGCCGGTTCGCGGCCGCTCCCGGGCCCGTGGTCATCAACGGCGAAACCGGGACGGGAAAGGAACTGGTCGCCCAGGCCATCCACGCGGAAGGCGCCAGCGGCCAGGGGCCCTTCGTGGCGGTCAACTGCGGCGCGTTGCCGCCTGCGTTGCTGGAATCGGAATTGTTCGGCTACGACGAGGGCGCGTTTACCGGGGCGCGGCGCAAGGGGAAGCCGGGCATGTTCGAACTGGCGCATACCGGCAGCATTTTCCTCGACGAGATAGCGGAAATGGACCATTACGGGCAGACGCGCCTGCTCCGCGTCCTGCAGGAGCATAGCGTGATGCGGTTGGGGGGGGACGCGTACATCCCGGTTTCCGTGCGCGTGATCGTGGCCACCAACAGGGATTTGCGCGAAGAGGTCCGCGCGGGGCGGTTCCGCGAGGATTTGTTCTACCGCCTCAACATACTGCGACTTACCATTCCTCCGCTCCGCGACAGGGACGGGGATATCGCCTACCTCGCGCAGTTTTTCGCCGAAAGTTGCCGCGAAAAGCACGGTAGACGGCTGCGCCTTACGCCGCAAGTGCTGGCTCGCCTCGAGCGGCACGGCTGGCCCGGGAACGTCCGGGAACTGATAGCCGTCATCGACAGGCTTGCCGTCATCGCGGTCCGGGATACCCCCACGGTGGAAGAAACGGAAATGGCGCTGGATCTCTGGTTTTCCGGCGCCGAGGCCGCCGCCGGCCCCGCCAAGGACGCGGAGCGGCTGCGGTTGCTCGACGCGCTGCGCCAGACCGGAGGCAACCTGAAAAAGGCCGCCGAG
>JAJBSY010000078.1 GCA_020861205.1 Deltaproteobacteria bacterium
TTGTTCTCAACGTGCGCTTAGAGACAAAGTTCTTGATTTTTTCGCAATACGGTCTATAGTTACAGTACGGTACCAAAGTTCTTCACCCTGTAACCGGAGGAGAGCTATGAAGCACGCAACCAATTCCGTCGGTGAGGACAGTCCGCCGGACCATGATACGGCGCGACGTGCATAAACGCTTGGCGGCAAATGCCGCGAAGAAGCACCCTTTCCAGACCGGATGATCCGGCCTGATTTGAACCCCGCCTCTCGCGGGGTTTCTTTATCTCATGGGATCGCCGTGCCTTCCTCCACGGAAATCCGTGACGGCCCCCGCCCACTGATCGCGCTCAAGTGGGTATCTGTGTCCGGCCCGTTCCCAAGCGTTTCGCAATGGAAAAGCCAAGGCAACGAAAAAGGCGCTCCCTGTTCGGAGAAAACGCCCCTTTCCGTTGCCCATGGTTTTATGCCCGGGGTCGTCTCAGCCCGCGGGACAGAGCGTTAAAACGGAGATGCATTCCGCTTCAGGCGCGCTATGCTGCCACGTTGGCCGGTACGGCGAATCGGAGTTCGGCGCGACGGCTTTCATAAGGATCTGATCCGCGACCGCGAGCGCCTGGGACAAGCTGGAACCGCAATCTTCCGCGCAACCGAGGAAACCTTCCGGCGTCCCGGCGGCAGCGGCCGCCGTATGCACGATATCCACCGCCTCGCGAACAAGCTGCGCAACCCGGGGATGGGGCGTAAAAATCAATGTCTGGCGGTTCTTTATCGCCGCGAGCGATTTGCAGATGACCGACAGGGTAGGGTTTGCCGTGGGAACGATCCCGACGCAGAGCGATGCGGGCGCGGATCTCCTCCGAACGTTTCCCGTATAGGTATAGTAACGGAACTCCGGAATAACGCGCTCGTCTTCCACCCCGCTCATTTCGGTTTCGCTCTCGTCCATCCTCACCCGTAACACCCAGGCGTTGTTCACGGCCAGACAGACGGCTTTGAAAACAGCATCCACACGCTCTTGCGGAAGAATGGCGAAGGCATCCCGCGCGGCGACGGCCTTGTCGATAATCACGCCCAGACAGTCCGAGGGTGAGGCCGCCGGAAAAGTTCCGTCTTCCGCCGTTTCGGGAAAAACTCCGGAAGCGTTGCCAACTGATGCCATGGCCATGTTCAGTTCACGAATACTGCTTGCCATCGTGTTTTCTCCTTTATCCTTTGCAGGTTAGCAACGAAACCGGGAATCCGGAGCGGCAAGCCGCGCGGCCCGGATTTACCGGACCGCACGGCTGTACGCTACGCGTTTTCCTTGGCCTTCCTGGCGGCCCGGACCTTTTCCGTCAAAATGGGCAGTACCTTGTGCACGTCACCCACGACGCCGAAGTCCGCCACGTCAAAAATAGGAGCGGAAGCGTCCTTGTTGATGGCCACGATCACATCGGACTCCTCCATGCCCGCCAAATGCTGGATGGCCCCGGAAATGCCGCAGGCGATGTAGAGATTGGGGCGAACGGTTTTTCCCGTCTGGCCGACCTGGAGGTCTTTGGGAACCCAGCCCGCGTCCACGCAGGCGCGGGACGAGGATACCGACCCGCCGAGAACTTCCGCCAAATCTTCCAACAGTTTGAAATTCTCGGGGCCGCACATGCCGCGCCCCCCGGAAACCAGGATCTTCGCGTCCTGAATATCCATCTTTTCGCTGATCTTCTTCACGATGTCGAGGATTTCCACGTTCTTGCCGCCGGCGAGATCCGGCACGGCGAACCGTTCGACAACGCACGTAGCGCCTTCGATCGGGGCGATGCGCTGCATGACGCCGGGCCGCACCGTGGCCATCTGCGGACGGTGTTCACGGCAGACGATGGTGGCCATGATATTGCCGCCGAAGGCAGGCCGGGTCATCAGAAGATGATTGGTTTCCTCCTGGATGGTCAACCCGGTGCAGTCCGCCGTCAACCCCGTATGAACGCGCGCGGAGACGCGCGGCGCGAGATCGCGGCCGATGGCTGTCGCGCCGTACAGCAGTATTTCCGGCTTGTACTGTTTGACCACCGCGGCCAGCGCCCTGGTGTAGGGTTCGGTCATATAGACTTCCAGAGCGGGATCGTCCACCAGGATCACCCTGTCCGCGCCATACCGGGCCAGGTTGTCGCACAGCTTTTCCACGCCGGAACCGAGCAGCACGGCGGTAACTTCCGTCTTGCGGTCGGCGGCAAGCTCTCTGCCCTTGCCGATCAGTTCGTAAGAGACGTTTACTATCGCCCCGTCCACTTGCTGGACGAAAACGAAAACACCTTTATAGTCTTCGATCATGGTCTTGTTCTCCATGGATATGCCTTGCTGTTGCGCTACAGGATGAATTTTTCCTGAAGCCGTTCAACCACCCAGTCGCCGGCTTCCTGCGGGTCCAGTTCCACCACGGTGCCCTTTCCTTTCACCGCCTTGGTAAAGGACTTGAACACCCGGGTGGGCGACCCTTTGAGGCCGAGATTGCTGTCATCTATCGTGATGTCGTTTCGGCCGAGGACCTTCACTTCCTTATTATAGGCGTCGACGATGCCGCCCGGCGTCATGTAGCGGGGCGTGTTAAGCTCCGCCAGCGCGGTGATCAGGCAGGGCATCTTGGCCCGGATCATGTGGTAACGGTCTTCGTACTGGCGTTTGACGACGATGCTGTCGCCCTCGACGCGCAATTCCTCCGCGTAGCTGATATTCGGCAGTTTCAGGTGTTCCGCCATCTGCGGCCCGACCTGGGCCGTATCGCCGTCGATGGCCTGCCTTCCCGTGATGATGAGGTCGTATTCCATGGTGTTGATGGCGGCGGCAAGGGTTGACGAGGTGGCCCAGGTATCCGCTCCGCCAAAAGCGCGGTCCGTCAAAAGAACCGCTTCGTCGGCGCCCATGGCCAACGCCTCGCGAAGGGCGTTGTCCGCCTGCGGCGGCCCCATGGTGAGCACGGTCACGTGCGCGCCGTGCTGGTCTTTTAAACGCAACGCGGCCTCCAGGCCCGCCTTGTCGTCCGGGTTGATAATGCTGGGCACGCCCTTGCGGATCAACGTGCCGGTTTCCGGATCCAGTCTCACTTTGTTGGTATTGGGAACCTGCTTGATGCAAACGAGTACTTTCATGATGTAATTCCCCCTACTTGAGAATGGAGCCGGCAATGACCATGCGTTGGGCTTCGCTGGTGCCTTCGTAGATTTCCGTAATTTTCGCGTCCCTCATCATCCGCTCGAC
>JAJBSY010000128.1 GCA_020861205.1 Deltaproteobacteria bacterium
GGACGGGGCGGTCGGCGTATTTTGCGCGGTCGGCGGGGTGGAGCCGCAATCGGAGACGGTGTGGCGCCAATCGGAAAAATTCGGCATCCCCAAGCTGGCCTTTGTCAACAAAATGGACCGGCCCGGCGCGGATTTCCCCATGGTTCTCGACGCCATGCGCCGCCGCCTGGAAGCCGATCCCGTGCCGGTGACCATCCCCCTGGGGCAGGAAGAAACGTTCAGGGGCGTCATCGATCTTGTCCGGATGGAGTCCCTGGCGTTCGAAGAGGGGGACAAGGGGCGCACGGTCGACCGTTCGCCGCTTACCGATGAGGAGGCGGCCTTTGCCGCGCCGTGGCGGGAAAAGCTTCTCGAGGCGCTGGCCGACGTGGACGAGACTGTCATGGAAGCCTATCTCGCCGGGGAAGAGGTTCCCGAGGGGACGATCCACGCGGCGTTGCGCGCCGGGACCCTCGGCGGCGTTTTTGTCCCGGTATTCGCGGGAGCCGCTCTTCGCAACATAGGGGTGCAGCCCCTGCTGGACGCCGTGGCCGCGTACCTGCCCAGCCCCGCGGACGCGAAAAGGGCGGAGGGGGTCAATACCCGCACCAAGGAACCGGTGTCCATCGACCCGGACCCCGCAGGGCCTTTCACTGCCTTGGTGTTCAAGGTTTTCATGGAAAACGGCCGCAAGCTGGCCTTGGCCCGGGTGTACGCGGGAACCGTGAAAGAGGGCGACGCCTGCCGGAACGTCACCACGAACGAGCATGAAAAAATCGGGCGCATGTTCCGGCTTCAGGCCGGGAAGCGCGAGCCGCTCGATACGGCGGAAGCCGGGGATATCGTGGCTATTCAAGGGCTCCGCACGGTGCGTACCGGGGATTCCCTCGCGGCGGAATCGCGTCCCGTGCTGCTGGAAAATATCGATGCCTACACGCCGGTCATTTCCTTGGCGCTGGAGCCGAAAAATACCGAGGAAGGCAAAAAGCTGGATGAAGCGCTCGCCAGGTTCTGCGTCGAGGATCCGACCTTTCGAGTGTCCCTGGACGAGGATTCGGGCCAGCGGCTTATTTCGGGCATGGGAGAGCTCCATCTGGAGGTTTTGCTCGACCGGATGAAGCGCGAGCATTCCCTCTCGCCCCGGGCCGGCAATCCGCAGGTGCTGTACCATGAAACCATCCGCGGGACCGGCGCGGCCGACGGCGAGTTCGACCGGGAACTCGGCGGCCAGCGCCATTACGGTTGCGTCCATGTCGCCGTGACGCCGCTTGCGCGCGGGGTCGGCAACAGCATAACCCTGCCGGACGGGAAAGCCGCCGACGGTCGCGCCCGCCAGTTGCACGAAACTTTGGAACAGGGGCTGGCTGACGCCTTGCAGTGCGGCCCCCTCGGGTACGAGGTCGAGGACGTGGCCGTGACCGCTTCCTTCTGTCCCGGCAAGGAAGAAAGTCTGACCGGCCCGGGCTGCCGGATGGCGGCCGCGTTGGCGTTGAAAAACGCCTTGCAGGATGCCCGGCCGTCCTTGCTGGAACCGATCATGACCGTGGAGGTCTCCGTTCCGGAGTCCATGGTCGGTTCCGTGATTTCGCTCCTGAACACGCGGAACGGCAAGGTGGAAACCATCGATGACCAGGCCGGGCAGAAGCTGGTCCGCGCGTATGCTCCCATGCGCGAGCTGTTCGGGTTTTCCACGGCGCTGCGCTCCGCCACCCAGGGCAGGGCGGGCATGGTGCTGCGTTTCGCGCGGCTCGATCTCGCGTAAACCGCGGACGGGAATGCCCGCGGACCCTACCCGGCGGCCGCGATGGGCCCGCGCGGGCCGGATCATACCAGGAAGGGCGGTTACGTTTCATGTCCTCTTTCGATCCCGCGACTCCCAAGGCTAAGAAAAGCCTGGGCCAGAACTTCCTCCAGGATGCGAACATCGCCCGCAAGATCGTGGACGCTTTGCGCGTCGGCCCCGATGATTTCGTGGTGGAGATCGGCCCGGGACCGGGCGCCCTGACGTCGATCATCGCCGAACGTGCTCCGGCGAGGCTCCTGCTTGTTGAAAAGGACGAGTACTGGGCCGGGGAACGGCGTGATACGAAAGTTCCTGGGGGAACGCAGCCGGAAGTTTTGTGCGCGGATGCGCTGGCCGTGGCCTGGGAAGGGTTTCCCGCGCCGTGGAAGTGCATCGGCAACCTGCCCTACAATGTGGCTTCGCCGCTCATGTGGGAGATATTCAGCCGGGCAAGGGGGCTCAGCCGCGCGGTGTTCATGATCCAGAAGGAGGTGGGCCAGCGGCTTACGGCCGAACCCGGAACCGGAGCCTACGGCGCGCTGAGCGTGTGGGTGCGGACGTTCATGCGGCCGCGGATCGAGTTCATCGTGCCGCCCCAGGTGTTTATTCCCAGGCCCAAGGTCGATTCCGCGGTCCTGTCCTTTGAGCCTTTGGACGATGTCCCTTCCCTTGACGACTGCGCCGCCCTCGCCAAAACGCTGCACCGGTGCTTTCAACAGCGCCGCAAGCAGCTCGGCACCATCCTGAAGGGCACGGGGTTGACCGAGGACGCGTTGCCGCCCGAATCGGGGATCGTGTTTACGGTACGCCCGGAGCGGTTGACTCCCGGCCAGTTTCTTCTTCTGGCCAGGGCGCTGCGCGAAAATGCCGCGACTGCCTGAGGCGTCGCGGCATTTTCCATGGCCCGCGCGGGTCAGGCCGTCTGTTGCATGACTTCGACAAGGACGCCTTCCGGGCCGGTGATAAACGCGCAACGCAGCGAGCCGGACATGAACGGTTCCGTGCTCACGCGCGAATCCGCTCTGTTCCGCGCCTTTTCGAGGGTCGCGTCGAGATCGTCGACGAGCACTCCCGGGTGGTCCACCCCCGCGCGGGGCGTTGTGTCCGCCGGGACGCAGTCCATTTGTTTGAGGAAAATTTTGGTGACGGAACGCATATCCAGCACCGCGCCGTCGGCGTCTCCGAATTTCCGGTACTGTTCGAAGGTTGCGTCCAGGACTTCCACCCAGAAGTCGGCCATGGGCTGAAGTTCGCGGCAGAACAGGTGCAGGTGCTGCAGATGGTTGGGCATGGGAGTCTCCTTGAGGTAAGTGGGGCGGGGCGAACCGCGCCCCGCCATTTGCGAAGCGATACGCTTTTTATGTGAAGAACGCCAGGGCTCATGCGCGGCGTTCTTCAAGGGAATTATCTAGGCGCCGGGGTGCAGGTAAAAGGGTT
>JAJBSY010000136.1 GCA_020861205.1 Deltaproteobacteria bacterium
CCGCGTCGCCGATCTCCAAAAGGGGAAGGCCCACGTTAAAGGCGTTGCGATAGAAAATGCGGGCGAAATTCGCGGCCACCACGACCTTGATGCCCGCGCCCAGGATGGCGATGGGCGCGTGCTCGCGCGAGGAGCCGCAACCGAAGTTTATGCCGCCCACGAGGATGTCGCCCTCCTTCACGCTCGCCGCCCAGTTGTCCTCCATGCCGCTCATGCAGTTTTTGCCGAGCTCGACCGGATCGGAGGTAACCAGGAAACGGGCCGGGATGATGACGTCGGTATCGAGATGGTCGCCCACGCGGCGGGCTTTGCCTTGGTATTGCATGACGGTCTCCTTACAATTTTTCCGGGTTCGTGATGACGCCCGTGACGGCCGTGGCGGCGGCGACGGCCGGGCCCGCGAGGTATACCTCGGAATCGTTGGCGCCCATGCGGGTCTTGAAGTTGCGGTTGGTGGTGCTCAGCGCCTTTTCTCCGGTTCCCAGGATGCCGAGGTGACCGCCGAGGCACGGGCCGCAGGATGGCGGGCCCATGATGCAACCGGCTTCCAGCATGGTTTCCACAAGACCTTCCTTAAGGGACTGCATCCACACGCCGGGCGTCGCGGGCAGCACGATGCAGCGCAGGCCCTTCTTGACCTTGCGGCCCTTGAGAACCTTGGCGGCGGCGCGCATGTCCCCGATCCGGCCGTTGGTGCAGGACCCGATGATGACCTGGTTGACCGCCACATCCTTCACCTCGCTGACCGGCTTGACGTTCTCCGGCAGATGCGGACAGGCGACCTGCGGCTCCATGCCGGTGACGTCGTGGGTCACCACGCGTTCATAAACGGCCCCGGCATCCGCGCTGATTTTTTCGTCACCCTGCCGCCCGGCGGCCTTGCAGTATGCGAGCGTCTTGTCGTCCGCCGCGAACAGGCCGCACTTGCCGCCCGCTTCCACGGCCATGTTGGCGATGGTCATGCGCCCGTCCATCGAGAGGGCGTCAATGGCGGGGCCGGCGAATTCCAAGGCCTTGTACCGCGCCCCGTCAACCCCGATCCGGCCGATGAGCCAGAGGATCAGATCCTTGCCGCCGACATTTTCGGGCAGCGTGCCCGTGAACTCCACGCGGATGGTCTCGGGCACCCGGAACCAGGTTTCGCCGAGCGCCATGCCGGCGGCCACGTCCGCCGAGCCCATGCCCGTGGCGAAGGCGCCGAGCGCGCCGTAGGTGCAGGTATGGCTGTCCGCGCCGATAATCATGTCTCCGGGGCCCACGATGCCGAGCTCGGGCAGCAGCGCGTGCTCGACCCCGGCGTCCCCGCCTTCGTAATAATGGGTGAGGCCCTGTTCCGCCGCGAATTTGCGGGAGACGATCACCTGTTCGGCCGAGGCGATGTCCTTTTGGGGGGTGAAGTGGTCCATGACGAGCACGACCTTGTCCTTATCAAACACCTTGTCCACGCCCATTCCCTTCAGGGAGTTCACACACAGGGGGCCGGTGATGTCGTTGGCGAGGCAAACGGACAAACCGCACGTAACGATGCGGCCGGGAGCGAGGTCCGCTTCGGAGCGGACGTCCCGGGCGTGTTTCGCCATAAGTTTCTGCGCGAGGGTAAAGGCCATAACTGTCTCCTCTTGGGTTTCCCGGGCAACTGGCGAGCCCGGTTGGTAATCATATCCTCTGTTCGCGGACGCCGTCCGCCGGTTACGCGCGTGGAGCGTCATGCCTTGGAAAGACATTCGCTGGCCGTAAGACACGGAAAAGGGGATCTACTAATAAGGCTGGCCTAGCGGCAGCCTAGAGGAAAGAAAAAGGGAGCGGCGGAAAAGATGATGCCGGAGCCGGGGAGAAGGCCCGCCGTGCGAAAAACGGGATCCGCCGGGGAAAGAATATGGTGTGTCGCGGCATTCATTGCGCAATCAGATGTAAAGAAGTGCGGCGCGGTTGTCAAGAACAAGCTGGCGACGGCAGTTCCCCGCCTTGCTTGACGCTTCGTCGGGCTCGCGCCGCGCGAAGCGCGTGTATGTCTTGAAACACGCCGCGTCGCGCGGAACACGCCTGCCTTAACGCGAAGAGCCGGGGAGTGAAACCGCCCCGGCTCTTCGCGTTAAGGATTCTTCCGGCCCTATTCCAGGCCGAACGTGTCGATCATGTGTTCGCCGAAATAGAATGAGTAATCGTCCAGTTCCTCTTCGATGCGCAGGAGCTGGTTGTACTTGGCGAGACGGTCGCTCCGCGACAGGGAGCCGGTCTTGATCTGCCCCGCGTTGAGGCCGACGGCCAGGTCCGCGATAAAGCTGTCCTCGGTTTCGCCGGAACGGTGCGATATGACGGTGCCGTATGCCGCGGTCTTTGCCATTTCGATGGCGTCCAGGGTTTCGGTCAGCGTTCCGATCTGGTTCAGCTTGATCAGGATGGCGTTGGCCACGTTCTTTTCAATGCCTTCGGCCAGAATGTCCGGGTTGGTCACGAACAGGTCGTCGCCCACGAGCTGGATGCTGTCCAGCTTGTCGGTGAGTTTCCGCCAGCCGTCCCAGTCGCCCTCGGCCATGCCGTCCTCGATGGAGATCAGGGGGTACTTGGCCGTGAATTCGCCGAGGTAGTTGATCATCTCATCGCTGGTGAAGGACTTGCCTTCGCCGGCCAGCAGGTACTTGCCGTCCTTGTAGAACTCGGAGGAAGCCGCGTCGATCGCCAGCGCGATTTCCGCGCCGGGACGGTAGCCCGCTTCCTCAATGGCCTTGATGATGTACCTGAAGGCCTCGTCGTGGCTCTTGAGGTTGGGAGCGAAGCCGCCTTCGTCCCCAACGCCCGTCGCGTGGCCGTCGGCGGCGAGGAGCGTGCGCAGGACATGGAAGGTCTCGGCCCCCATGCGGAGCGCGTCGCGGAAGGATTTGGCGCCCAGCGGCATGATCATGAACTCCTGGATGTCCAGGTTGTTGTCCGCGTGCGCGCCGCCGTTGATGATGTTCATCATCGGGGCGGGCAGAAGCTTGGCGTTGGGACCGCCGAGATACTGGTAAAGAGGCAGCCCGACGGACATGGCCGCGGCGCGGGCGGTCGCCATGGAAACGCCCAGGATGGCGTTGGCGCCGAGGCGGGACTTGTTGTCCGTCCCGTCGAGATCGATCATGGTCGTGTCGATTTCCACCTGGCGGCAGGCGTCGAGACCGATGATGTTTTCGGCGATTTCACCGTTCACGTGATCCACGGC
>JAJBSY010000013.1 GCA_020861205.1 Deltaproteobacteria bacterium
AGGGTAGACCGTGACGTTTTCCCCGAGCCGGGAACCCGGATCCACCGAAGCGAGCGGGCTGATGCCCGAAAAGCTTCCCTGCGGCTTTGCGAAAAAACCGACGGCCCTGGCGAAATCAAAATAGGGGTTGGCGCTGACAAGGGCGCAGGGCACCTCGTCGGCGTGCGCCTCCGATACGATGACAGCTCCTGCCCGCGTGGCGGACAGGAACTGCGCGTATTTGGGATTCGCCAGGAAGGATATGTCCCCGGGCCCGGCGTTTTCCAGCGTGTTGATGCCGGTTATCTCGCGGTCCTCGCCCTTGAGGACCAACCCGAGCGTTTCGGCGATGAACGATGCGGTAAAGGCCATGCCGTTATTGCTGGCTGGGAAGAGGTTTGCCTTCCTTGTACACGCGGGCGACTTCCTTGATCAAATCGTCGGTCACGTCCACGGTTTTGTCATGGTAGATGATCCCGCCGGCGGCGGTATCGAAGAGGGCGGACAGTCCTTTCCGCATCCCGTAATCCTGGGCTGCCTGGAACATCCGCGCGCCGAATTCCTGATCGATGCGGATAAGCGCGGCTTCCACCTTGCGGGTATAGGATTGGGAAGCGTCCTCAAAGTTGCGTTTGGCCCGCATGAAGGCGTCGCTCTTTTCGGTCAGGGCCTCGCGCGAAAGGGCGGAACGCTGTTTCTGCAGGTCGTCCGCCTGTTTTTGCAAAGCTTGTCCCTGGCTTTCCAGCTTTTTCTTTTCAGGCATGTACTGGTTTTCTATCTTCTTGCGGGCCGCGGTGAAGGGCTCGCTGTTGGCCGCGACCGCGCGCGAGTTGAAAATGCCGATTTTCGCCTCGGCGGCATGGGCGGACACAGCCGCAACCAGGCTGATAACCACCGCGAGAAAAAGTGCTTTGCGCATTCTATGCTCCTTAACCGGAAATTTCCGTTTTTTTACTGTGCGTCAATGGGAATGCCGCCCCGGTCCAACCCGGAGAGTATCGTAAAATACGCGCATGGCCCGCGCCAGTCAAGTTTCTAGACTCCGCAGCGCCTCAATGTGCTTGGTGCTTCGCTGGCTCCTCCCGCGCAAAGCGCTTGGATGGCTCGATACCTCTTCGCTCCGCGCGGAACCCGCCTTCCTCGTCCGAAGTCACATAAAGGCCCCGCCGGTTCGGGCGGCTCGCGATAGACTTGGTTGATAATAATTTTTCCTTTATCCGCCTTTGCTAGGGTGTACTGGCAAGAATTCCCCCCGCCTCAGAACGGCCGGGATGGAGGACGGATATGATGCAAATACTCTTCGCCGGCATTTTCGCCGCGATTATTGTCATGGTGTTATATTCCTACAACGTCAAACGCAAGGACGGGGAGGCCATCAAGGAGCTTATCCGTGAAACGCGCACCGCGCAGCAACGGGAAACCGCGCGGCTGGCCGCCAAAATAGTGCGACCCTATTACCGCGAAAACTCCGGCGGGAAAGCATAGCCGCCCCCCGGAGTCTATTTCCCGGTAAACCGCGCCAGCTTGGTCTTGTAGTCGACGACGCCCTGGGCGACGCCATCGGCGAGGCGCTCCAGATATTTCTGGTTTTTGATGCGCCGCGCGTCTTCCGCGTTGCTCAGATACCCGACTTCCACCAGCACGGCCGGCATACGCGCGCCCATGAGGACGTAAAAGGGAGCGGACCGCACGCCGTTGTCGTTCATGACGAACCCCGCCTGGCGGAGCCTCGCGAACATGCGGCCATGGACGGTTGCGGCAAGATCCTGCGATTCCTGCAATTTCGACGTCAGCATCAGGTCCGTCAGGATAAACTGCAAATCGCTGATATTTTTTACGGAAACGGCGTTTTCCCGCGCCGCGACCGTGGCGGCGCTGCTTGTGCGGGCAAGGTCGAGGAAGTACGTTTCCAGCCCGTTGGTTTTCTTGTCCGTGCTCGAATTCACGTGCAGGGAGATGAAAAGATCCGCCTTTTTGTTGTTGGCCATGACCGCCCGCTGATCCAGAGCGACGAAGGAATCGTTCTGGCGGGTGAACAGCACGGTGAAACCCTGTTTTTTCAGTCGCTCGCCCACCATTTTGGCCAGGGTCAGCGTCACGTGCTTTTCGGTGATGCCGTTGCCCATGGCCCCGGGATCCTTGCCGCCGTGCCCGGCGTCGATCATGATGGTTTTGACCGTCAATCCAAGCTGTTCCATGAGGGTGCCGGGCTGGCCGGGCCCGCGGCCGGAAAACCGCCCCTGGACAACGGGACCGTTCTTCCCGTCGGCGGGCGGGGTCCTGCCGCCCGCAAGGTCGCGGGAAATGCTGCACTGCACGTGGATACCGGGCGGATTGGTCCCGGTATCCACGGTGTAGTGGCGGATGTTTCCCAGGTCGATCACAACCCGCACGCCTTTCTTGTCTCCACCGCCGACCACCGAGGTTCTGGCCCGCGAAACGGTCATGCCGGTAAACGCGACACTCGGCTTGACGTCCGGCTTCACGACCACGGAATCGATATCAACGACCAGCCGGGCCGGCTGCTTTGCGCTCGCGGCGAGATACTGATGGCGGAACGAAGCCGCGCCGTCCAGTTCCAGCATGACCGTCGAGCGCCGCGAGGTTCCCCGGCAAAGGATACGCGTGAGCGCGCCGGCCTCGGGCTTTCCCCGGGATACGGTTCCGGCCGCCTGGGTTGCGGGTTTGCCGGCGTTTGCCGGTTGCGGGGCGGCGCTTTCAGCACGGACGGGCGCCGTGGTTTTACCCGTCGCCGGCTTTGCGGAGGAGGCCTGTTTCGGCAAAGTAGCCAAGAGTTCCCTGGCGTTACCGACCATATCGCCCTTGGGGTACCGATCGAGGACGGTCTGGGCGATCCGCCGCGCTTCTTCCGGTTTTTGCAACTGCTTGGCGGCGATATAAGCGGCCTGGAACAGGCCGTCGTCGGCCAGGGAATGCTTTGGGAATTTCTTCCCCAGATCAAGATAATAATTGGCGGCCTGCCGCCAATCGCCGGTAAGGAAGGATCGTCTGGCAAGCTCTTCCCGGCTTCGCCCGGCCTGATACAGGGCTTTGGCTCCCGTGTTGCCTTTCGGGTCTTTGGCCAGGATCGCGAGGAAGCGTTTTTCAACGGCCAGCCACGGGTCGCGCAAGGCGGCTTTTTTATCGTTCCTGAGCAGCGCCCGCCAGTCATCCGCCGCCTTCTGGTCTTCGGCTTACACGGCGGCGGCTTAGCGCCC
>JAJBSY010000445.1 GCA_020861205.1 Deltaproteobacteria bacterium
CTGAGGCGCGACAGCATCACAGCCGGATAAATCGTGGCTGAATCCACTGCCGCTTTGGAAGAGGCAAAAAACGAAAACAAACAGATCGCCCGATTATTTGAAGCCGCCGGGTGCCGGACGCAGGCGGAACTTGCGGAACTTCTGGGTATCCGTCAGTCGTCCATCGCCGTGGCCAAACGCCGCAACCGGCTTCCCGCGGATTGGCTGCTCAAGCTGTTACGGCTGCGCAATATCAATCCCGATTGGATCATTTTCGGAGAGGGTGCCAAGTACCTGTATCCCCTGGAAGGACCGGAAACGACCGAAATGCCCGCGCTGGAGGAAAAAATAGCCATCCGGGCTCTCGATGGGCTGATCATGCGCAGAATTCTTGGATGTTTCCGCGCGAAAGACCTCCAGAGTGAACTGGTCCGGCGCAAAAAGGACGGCAGCAGGGCCAAGCCTCGCTGACTGCCGAAGATGCCTGACCGCCGCTTTGCTTCGGGGTTGAGCGGTTCGCCGCTTTTTTGCTTCTATGCAGGACGGCTTAAACGCGCAAAGTCCGCCTTACCGGCGGACTTTGCGCGCGCTTTTGCTGTTGGATTATCAAGATTTCGCCAGCCAGGCCTTGACGGCGGCTATCTGCGCGGCCACCGGGTCGGGACCCGTACCGCCCGGGGTATTGCGTCTGGCCACGGCGTTTTTCATATCCAGCACGGCGAAAACATCCTCCCCGATAACGCCGCTGATGGACCGGAGCGCCTCCAGACCGAGCTCCTCCAGCCCCTTGCCCTCGCTTTCAGCCAGGGCCACCGCCGCGCCCGTCAGGTGATGCGCCTCGCGGAAGGGAATACCCTTGCCGACAAGGTAATCGGCAAGCTCCGTGGCGTTCAGGAAGCCGCGGGCGAGGGCCGCCGCCATCCGTTCCCGGGAGAAGGCAAGTTCCCCGATCATGCCGGCCATGGCTTCCAGTGACATGCTGATGGTCCTGTCCTGATCGATGAACGGCTGCTTGTCTTCCTGCAGGTCGCGGTTATAGGTCATTGGCAGCCCCTTGATGGTGGTGAGCAGCCCGAAGAGCGCGCCATATGCCCTGCCCGTCTTGCCGCGCATCAGTTCCGCAACGTCCGGGTTCTTCTTCTGGGGCATGATGCTCGACCCGGTCGCGTAACCGTCCGGCAACAGGACAAACCCGAAGGCCGGGTTGGCCCAGATGATGATATCCTCGCACAGACGGGACAAGTGCGCCATGATGAGCGCGCCGCAAAACATGGCTTCCGCCGCGAAGTCGCGGTCGGACACCGCGTCCATGCTGTTCTGAAAAATGCCGTTCATGCCGAGTTCCCCGGCGATAAAGGACGGATCGAGGTCGTAGGTCGTTCCCGCCAGCGCGGCCGCGCCGAGTGGACAGACCCGGATGCGTTTGTCCGCGTCCTGGAGGCGCGAAACGTCCCGCTGGAACATGGCGGCGTAAGCCAGGAGATGCTGGGCGAGGCTTACCGGTTGGGCCGGCTGCATGTGGGTACAGCCGGGAAGCAGTGTATCTCGGTACGTTTCCGCCTTTTCGAGAAGCGCCGCCACAAGGGAACGCGCCAGGCCCTGCCAGACGCGCGTCCTGTCGGAAACGAAAAGCCGGAAATCAAGCGCCACCTGGTCGTTGCGGCTCCTGCCGGTATGCAGCTTCTTCCCCACGTCGCCCACGATCTCGGTCAGGCGGCTTTCAATATTCATGTGCACGTCTTCAAGGTCGCGCCGCCAGACGAATTCGCCGCGCTCGATCTCGGCTTTGACCGTTTCCAGGCCGTTGACCAGAAGAGCGGCTTCCTCGTCCGTCAAAACACCCTGTTTGGCCAGCATCAGGGCGTGCGCCCGGGAACCGGCGATATCCTGCGCGTACATGACGCGGTCGTAGGATACGGATTCCGTGTATTCCTGAACCAGTTCGGCCGGGCCGCCCGAAAAACGCCCGCCCCAAGTCTGCTGTTTTGCCATAGTGAACCCGGAGCCGGGGGAGAGGGAAGAACCTCTAAGAAAGGAGCTTTCCTTCCCCCTATCTCCAAACCTTTTTAGGTGTGTATGCCACGAAAATAAAATGAACGTCAGCTACTCCCCCACCCTGATGAAATTTTCGGAAGGATGGGGGTCCGGGGGACGGAAACTTTTTGGAAAAAGTTTCCGTCCCAGCCATCAAACCTTATCCTTGGCGTAGCCCTGGATGCGCCAGCCGTTAAGACGGATGAACCCGGTGGCTTCGGCCTGGTTGTAGACGCTGTCCTCCTCAAACGTCGCGAGGTCCACGCGGAAAAGCGACTTGGGAGACTTGCGCGCAACCGCCAGAGCGCTGCCCTTGTAAAGCTTCACGCGCACCGTGCCCGTCACGTTCTCCTGGGATTTGTTCATGAAAGCCTGGAGGCAGTCCCGTTCCGGCGCATACCAGAACCCGTTGTAGACGCAGGAAGCGTAGCGCGGAATGAGGGAATCGCGCAGATGCATCACTTCGCGGTCGAGGCAGATACCTTCCAAGTCGCGGTGGGCGACGTGCAGGACGGTGACGGCCGGGGTTTCGTACACGCCGCGCGCCTTCATGCCCACGAAGCGGTTTTCCACGATGTCGATGCGACCGACGCCGTGCTTTCCGGCAATCTTGTTCAGGTCCATGACAAGCTGCGCCGGGGACATCTTCTTGCCGTTCAGGGCGACCGGGTCGCCGCACTCATAGTCGATTTCAACGTATTCAGGCTCGTCGGGCGCCTTGACCGGATCGGCGCACAGCGTGAAGGTGCCGGACTCGGCTTCGTTCCAGGGATCTTCCAGCTCGCCGCTTTCATAGCTCAGGTGGACCATGTTGCGGTCCATGCTGTAGCGCTTGGAACCGGTGGGCAAGGGGATGCCGTGTTTTTCCGCGAACTTGATGAGATCCGTGCGGGATTTGAACTCCCACTCGCGCCACGGGGCGATGGTCCGGATATCCGGAGCCAGCGAGATGACGGAAAGCTCAAACCGTACCTGGTCGTTACCCTTGCCGGTCGCGCCGTGAGCCACGGCGTCCGCGCCTTCCGCGCGCGCGATCTCGACCATGCGCTTGGCGATGAGGGGCCGGGCGATGGAGGTGCCGAGCAGGTAGCGGTCTTCGTAAATGGCGCCGGTGCGGAGCATGGGAAAAACGAAATCCCGCGCGAACTCTTCCCGCAAATCTTCAACATAAGCCTTTACGGC
>JAJBSY010000186.1 GCA_020861205.1 Deltaproteobacteria bacterium
CCAAGTATCGTCCGCCGGGCTTCCCGCCGCGCGGGCGGCGGCGTTTTAGCATGGTTCTATGCGCGTTCCAGGTTTATCCTTTGCTCCCCGGAAGGCCCATTTAGGCGTGTGGGCCGGGCCTGGCGCCTTTTGTATCCGGGGAGCCCCGCCGTTTTACTGGTATTTTCTCCGCGACGGTTCCCCGCTTCACACGTCTTGCCAGCGGTGCGTCTGGGCCTGCCTGTTTCTTTTTCCGCTTGCCGTCCTGACGCGCCGCATGGGGGGAAGTTCCGGTCTCGTCCCCTTTGTGCTGGCGTTTCTCGCGTGGACGCAGTATGAGACATCGGCGTCGCGGCACAGGGGCGTTCCGTGCCGCGAATGGTTGTGTTTCACGGGGGCCGGGATTATAACCGCCGCACTCTGCTTGCCTACAGCGCGCGGTATGGAGCCCTGAGACGTTGGGCTGCAGGACGCCTACCCGCTGCTCGCCGCTCTGGCAGGGATTTTTGTCTTCCAGGGCCGCTCCCGCCCTGGCGCTTGGTTTCGTTTGTGCGGTCTCGTTCTCTATACCGCGGACACGCAATGAGCCGACCTGACGGTAATGATGGTTGTACCGCCGGTGTCCGGTTAGTGAGGGATATATGGTTTTCGGACTTGGCGAAGCGGCGGCGCTGACGACGGCAGCGAGTTGGGCTGGCTCGTGTCAGTTGCACACCGTCGCGGGCAGGATGGTCGGGGCGGTCACCCTGGTCGTGGCCCGCTTTCCTCTGTTTGCCGCGGCCACGGCATTGGTCGTGCTGCTTACCGGCACGAGCACGGCGCTGACGCTCGAGTCGTTTGTGTGCATCATGATTTCCGGCGCCCTGGGGGTCGGGATTTCCGACCCCTTCCTCTACAGCGCGAGCATCACCATCGGGCCCAGGCTGGCGACGCTCCTCCTTTCGCTGTCCGCTTGCATAACGGCGCTCCTGGGCAACGTATTCCTCGGCGAGCACATCAACCTCATGGGCTGGATCGGCATTCTGGTCGCGACATCGGGCGTGGCATTTGTGCTTATCGAGGGCGGCATCCACCATGGCGCGGATTTTTCCGGCCTTACGAACACCCAGGTCGCGATCGGGGTCGGCAAGGGCCTGATGGCCGCGGCCTGCCTTGCCTCGAGCCTGCTTTTTCTCAAGCAGGCGCTCCTGCTCGGCATAGAACCGTTTTGGGGATCCTTTCTGCGGATATGCGCCGGCGGGGGCGTCGTGTGGATGCTCGCGCTCGCGCGCGGCCGGTTGTTCCGGATCATGCGCGAGGTATGGACTTCCTGGCCGGTGATGCGGGTTCTGCTTGCGGGGTGCGCGGTAAGCACGGTAGGCAACTGCCTTGCCCCCGTCGCGGTAAAGTTCACCTATGCGGGCATTGCGGCGACCCTGATCGGTCTGCAGCCCATCATGATCATCATCATAACGACCGTTGTGGAACGGAAACGGCCGAGCGGCCAGGCAATCATCGGGACGCTCATCGCGTTCGGCGGAACGGCGCTTATCTTCCTGCGATAAAACCGCTCATTCCTCCCGGCGGCGCTTCGCTCCGCTGCCGGGAGGAAGTTTTTTCAGAGAACTTTTACGCAATCCCAGCCGCCTTCGGCTTTGGCGGTTTTTTCCAACACGTCGCCTCCCAGCACGCAGCGTGGGCCGTTTTCCAGCGCCTTGGCGAGGTGCGCCGCGAACGCGTGGAAGTGGTCCGGGTTCGCGCCCAGGATCTCGTCCCGCATTTTCTGCCGCAACTCCGAAGTATCGCCGACCAGTGAACGGGCGTAAGCTGCCGCTCCCTTTGCGTCGGGGAGCAAGTGGGCGTCCACTTCGCCCATGGCCCCGATAATGGCGGCGTCCAATTCGCGCCGCGAAATCTCCAGGGACGCCAGGTGGTCGGCGGTCCGGGCGAAAATGTCGAGGGTTCCCTGGATGTTGGGGTCGCGGTAGGATGCCAGAACGAAGGACCCGGCCATGCGGTCGAAGGCGCAGAACGCTCCGTAAGCGCCGCCCTGGACTCTGACCTTTTCCCACAGCCATCCCGTGCGGAGCTGTTTGAGGATGACATGCACCGAACCGTGGTAGACGTACCCCGCATCGTACAGGTTGCCGCCATGGCCGACGAAGTTGACCTGCGCCGGCAGCAACAGGGCTTCGCGGGCGGGCGCCCTGGCCGGTGCGAAGGCCGGGGCCTCGGGGCCGGACGCCGCACGCGGCAGGTTTGCCGCGAAATTCCCCGCGCCGGCGAACAGGGCATCCTTGTGCGCCGCTTCACCCGTGATATTCCAGGCCAGGCCGGACCGGGAGAAAACGGCCGCGTGCAGCGCCTCGAGGTCCGCCCGGGCGGAGGGCCAGTCGTTGGCGACCCGTTCGGCAAGTTCCCGCAGGAAGAAGAGGTAGGCGATCCCGCCGGTGCATTCCTCCATCATACCGGCCGCGGACTGGGCTGCCCGCAGGCGCATGGAAACGAAGGTGTGCCCCGCGGGCACGAGGCCGTGCTCAAGCCTGGCTTTCTCTTCGAGCACCATGCGCAGGAAACGTTCCTGTTGCTCGAAGTCCGGTTCCAGGGCGATTTCCCGCATGAGGGAAAACAGGTCCGGTATGGAATCGGGCGTGACTTTTCCGGAAACCGCGAACCGGGGCAGAGCGGTCCGGTTTTCGCGGGCGGTATAGAAATACGGACCGGCATCCAGGCCGCCGGTTTTGCTCGCGATGGCCATGTTCAAATCCACAAAATTCCGGCGGATGGTGCCCATTTCCGTCAGAGCCCGGCCGAACAGGGGAAGCAGGGGGAACAGGCGGTTCGGCACGCGGGAGAGATCGAAGAACGCGTCCGCGTAACTGATGCCGCCGGTAGGCAGGTCATGGAACGCCATCGGAACGGTCTCGTCAACGCGGGCCGTTTCTTCGGGGATGGGTTTTTCCGTCCGGGGGAGATCGGCAACTTCAAGCCGGGGGATGCGGGCGAGCGCCGCCGGATCGTCCGGAGTTTCCTGCAGGGCTTGAAGACGCCCGGCCTTTGCCGCTATCGCCGCCCGCTCGTTTACCTGCAGGGCGTTTACCGTTTTGGTGACGCGCGCCGCCTCTTCCGCCGCCTGGATATCGCCCAGGGATGAATCCGGAACGCGGATGACAGTGGCACGATGGTTGTTTTCCAGAAAGAAGCGGCGGATCACCGTTTCAAAAAACGCTTCTC
>JAJBSY010000262.1 GCA_020861205.1 Deltaproteobacteria bacterium
GTTCCGTTGCGTGCGAAGGATCGCCGGCTTCAGGGGAGGGCGCAATTTGCCTTCAGACACGGAAGCGGAGCGAAGCGAACTTCCATGGCTTTCGCACGGGACGAGCCGGGCGAAGTATCAAGCCATGAAGGCACAAGCCGGCGTCGTGCGAATTGACAACGCCTTTACTTACCTCTATAAACTTTCGAGACGCGCCGGCTTTGCTTTGGCAAAACAGACGGCGGCGGACGCAACGGCCTTTTTTTGAAGTTTTCCGGGCGACTCCCGCACCCATATTTCCGGTCCCGCAACGCCGGATCAAGCAGGGGCAACCGCCCCATACGTTGCGGAGCGGTAGTTAAGACGGTTATAACGCCGGCCTGTCACGCCGGAGGCCGAGGGTTCGAGTCCCTTCCGCTCCGCCATCACTTTCAGGGTATGCCCTGGTATGCCGGGATCCTTGCAAAACGCAAGGATCCCGTTCTTTTATCCGAACCATTCGAAAAGCACTGCGCTCCCAGCTTCCTTGATGTCAATGCCGTTCTTTAGATGTATGGCGGGCTGGCAACGTTATTACCGGCCCACAACGAAACGGGCAGCCATGGTCATGGCGGTCCGTTTCCAGCGAAAGGCTTGCCGGGAAGAACGCGGTCAGCGTCTGCCGTTGAGGCCCAGTTCCCGTTCGGTCTGGTCCAGTTGTTCGTCCATGGCGGCCGGGTCGTTCTGCCGCTCGATCCGTTCTTCTTCCAGGCGGAGGCGCTGGGTCGGGGTTGTCAACATGTCTCCCGGGCCGACATGCCCCATGGGGCCTGGCGCGACCTGCGGCGCAAGCGGGGTATCATAGTCGAGACCGGTTACCGGCGCGGGTTCGGCGTCCGTGGCGAACGCCGCCGCCGGAGCGAGGGCTGAGAACAGGAACGCGGCGACCGCCGCGTTACGGAGAATTGGTTTCATGGCTGTACCTCACATGGTAAAATCTTTGCGGGGCAAAGTATTTTCCATACACCGCATTTCGGGTGAGGTTCCAACTATTATCAGGAGAGGGAAACGAGGTCATGGAAAAAACGGCAAAGTGACGACGGGGATGGCATGGGGGACAAGGAAAAGCGGGCACGGAGCCTCGCTGCGAGCGAAGGTCGCCTACCGGGTCTGGCGAGGGTAAGCCGTCCGGACGGCACTCCGGTGACTGGTGCGAGAGGGGAGGCTCGAACTCCCACGGTTATACCGCTGGATCCTAAATCCAGTGCGTCTACCAATTCCGCCACTCTCGCGCGTCTTTTGCAAAAACGCCTATAAGCCTCCTTGGCCGATTTTGCAAGCGGCGGCGGTGATGGGCAGCGCCTCCGCTTGCTGGATACTTTGCCTGGCAATCCCGCGCGAAGCCCACATCTCCCGATATTCCTCGGTCCGCGAGGAACGCCTTCGGTATCTGAAAGCAAACGAACCACTACCCGGTAGCGGCCCCGGGCTACGCGAAAATACCGGAATGGGGAGGCTTATCCCCAGATCCAGGCGGGAACGTGGCGCCAGGCGGAACGCAGCCGCTTGTCCAGCTTGAGGGCTTCGGGCTCCATGGCGAACAGGGTTTTCCAGAAACCCCGGCCGTGGTCCATGTGCCGGGTGTGCGCCAATTCGTGCATGATAACGTGCCGAGCCAACTCCCAGGGCAGAAAGACGAGGCTGGTATTGAGGCTTATCGCTCCCCTTGCCGTGCAGCTTCCCCAGCGGCTCCGCTGCCGACGGAACCGCACCGAGGCGTAGGGCAGCGCATGTTCCCCGGCAAGAACCGCCGCTTCCCGGCCGAGCGTGGCGGCGGCGTAGGCCCGGGTCCAATCGCGAAGCTGGGCCAGGGCGGTGTCCGGATCCTCGCGCGAGGCGCGCAGGCGGATCGCGTCCGCTTCGCCCGTTTCCTCCCCTTCGCAGACCACGACCCGCTCTGCCGCGCCGCCATGGAGGACTACGCGGCCCGGCACGCCTGCCGGTTGCCCGACGCCCTCGTGACCGCACACCCTGTCGAGAGTTCTGCGGACCCATTCCTTGTGGCGCTCCACAATCGCTGTTGCGGTTTCCGCCCGCATGGACCGGGGCAAAACAACCTCCAGACCGGTACCGGGCAGTACGCGCAGCCGGGGATGCTTCGCCCTGGGGCTTATGCGCACGGAAAAGGCCGGCGGCCATTCGGGAGTAGCGGTCATGCGGTATCCGGCCGCGCTATTGCGGGTCGCAGGGTTCGGCGGAACCCTCGCCGCAGGAGTCGACAGGCGCGATCAACTCCGGAGGCAGAGCCGGGGATCCCGCATACGGCGATGTTCCGTTGCCGGCGGCGGTTCCGGTGGTCCGGTTGCCGTTCGCGTTGGCCGGGCGCAGGCTCTGCGGCATCCCGTCGATCATGATGAGCGGCAGCCGGTTGAAGCCCAGGCGCAGGACCTCGGCCTTGTTCCGGACGAGTTTCAGCCGGATGATCAGGGAATCCGGGAAGGGCGGTTCGGCGAGGGTGTCGTTCATTTTGGCCTGCATGACGGCATCCAGGGCCTCGACCAGCGTTTTGCCCCCGAGGATGGCCTTGTGCATGGCGTACACGGCCGCGTTGTCGCTGTCCTTTTCCGCCACCGGGATAAACGCAGCGCTGTCCGCGAAAACCATTATGGCGTCCCGGCAAGCGGGGCAGGAAGGCGCGAAATACACCCGGCGCTCTGCGTTCTCCGGCCCGGATATCCGCCAGGATTGCACATCCTCGGTGGCGGCAAAGGCGACGGCCGCGATGAACAGGCCGACCCAGCCGATCAACGCGAAGGACGGTTTCGGTTCGACCGGGGTTTTGCTGTAGGCGTGGCGGCGCAAGGAAAAATAGAGCAGGGCGATGAGCAGGCCCGCGCCAAGGCAGGCAACGCAGGGCGCCGTCACGAGCATGACGACGAGGAGCGCGGCGTCAACGGCAAGGGCCGCGACAGCGATGCCCAATGCGGCGAAATGGGCCCGGCGCAGGCAGACAAGAACCATGACGGCAAAGTAGCCCACCCCTATCCACCACAGGGAAACGCCGTGGATGCTGAAGCCCTGGAAGAGACGGCAACCGGTGCCGGGACAGGGGACGGAAACCGGCACGGGAGCGACCTGCAGGGCGCAATAAACCGCGCCGACGATGGCGATGCAGACGCTTGTCCAGGAAACCGGCAGCCGTTGCGGCGAGAAGAACATGGCAACTCCAGGTT
>JAJBSY010000107.1 GCA_020861205.1 Deltaproteobacteria bacterium
GCTCCAAAGGGTTGGGCAACGCTATTTGCGAACGGTTCGGGAAAGAAGGGATGGCGGTTGTCGTCAACTATAATTCGGACCCGGAAGGAGCCGAGGATGTGGTACGGACGATTGAATCGAACGGCGGCAGAGCTGTCGCGGTACAGGCCGATGTCGGCACCTGGGGCGGGGTCAAAACCCTCCTCGACGCGGCGGTTTCAAATTTCGGCAGTCTTCACGTCTGGGTCAACAACGCCGGTATTGAAAAAGCTTCCTCCACCCATGAGATGAGCCTTGAGGATTGGGAAAAAGTAATAAACGTAAACCTTACCGGTGTATTTCTGGGGTCGAAATGCGCCCTGGGCTATTTTCTCGAATATGGCCGCAAGGGAAACATCATCAATATGTCCTCGGTGCATGAACGCATCCAATGGCCTACCTTCGCGCATTACGCCGCGAGCAAGGGCGGCGTGGCCATGTTCACCAAGACCATTGCGCTGGAATATGCCGCGCGGGGAATACGCGTGAACGCCATAGGACCGGGCGCGATCAACACGCCCATCAATGCCGCGAAGTTTTCGGATCCCGCAAAACTCCGGGAAACAACCGAAATGGTGCCGATGAAAAGCATCGGGGAACCGGAAGACATCGCCGCCGCCGCCGCATGGCTGGCTTCGGCTGAATCGAAATACGTTACGGGCATAACCCTGTTCGTTGACGGCGGCATGACTCTCTATCCGGCTTTCCAGGCGGGAAAAGGGTGAAATGAGACGGATCGGCGCCGTTGAAATCGGTATGCTTGTCCGGGGGAGCGGAGCCGGCCGGGCGGAAAGATGAATTGGCCCACGCATGTGGCCGGGAGTCCCATGTCCATACTTATCGGCCTGATACCGGCCCTCGCCTGGGGGCTTTTGCCAATCGCGGTTTCGCGGGCGGGCGGCAAGCCGTCGAACCAGATCCTCGGGACCACGGCGGGTACCTTCATCGCGGCCCTGGCCGTGTTTCTCTACCTGCGGCCGGAAACGTCGGGCAAGGTGTTCCTTGTGAGCGCTCTTTCCGGTGCCGCGTGGGTGGCCGGACAGGTTGGGCAATACCATGCCTACGCCAAAATAGGCGTTTCCAGGACAATGCCGATATCCACGGGGTTGCAACTGGTCGGAACCTCGCTCATAGGGGTACTGGCATTCGGCGAATGGGGTTCTTCATCCGCCAAACCGATTGGCTTCGCCGCTCTCGCCATCGTCGTTTTGGGCGTCTGCCTGACCTCGATACAAAAGCGGGACAGAGACGGCACAAACGACATGCCGACCATTGCCCTTCTTTTCGTCACCAATTTCGGCTACCTGGCGTATAGCGCCATTCCCGACATCGTGGGCGAGAGAGGAACGGCCATCTTTTTTCCTCAGGCGGCCGGGATGCTTGGCGCGGCGGCGGCATACACCCTGTTCGGCGGCCACGCTTGCGCGCTGCGTGAACGTTCCAGTTGGAAGAATGTCCCCTCCGGTTTCCTTTTCGCGGTCGCCGCTCTGGCCTATATCGTTTCCGCCCAGCGTAACGGCATAGCCACCGGCTTTGTTCTCTCGCAGCTAAGCGTTGTCCTCTCCACGATTCTCGGTATCGCGTTCCTGAAAGAGAGGAAGACGCCTTTCGAATTGAAGGCCACGGCAGTCGGGTTGCTGCTCATCCTCGGCGGAGCGGCGACGATCGCGTTCCTCAAATAACCCCCGGGGCCGTCCTGGCATGGGGAATCGGCATGGGGGGAATCGTCAACTGCCGACGGTCAGCACGATCTTCCCGGCCTTCCCTTCCCGCGCGATACGTTTGTGCGCTTCCGCCGCCCGCTCCAGAGGGAGCTCACGGTCGACAATCACTTGCAGGCCGGTGTCCAGGGCGGCTGACAGCCGGTACATGTTCTCGACGAATTCCCGGTGGCGCATGAAGTTGATCATAATGCCGTGGATAGCGGCATTTTTCATCATGGCGTCGCGGGGGCTGAAATCGAGGCTGCCCCTGCTTCCCACGACGACGATGCGCCCGTGGCGGGCGATAGCGCCGAGATCCTTCGCAAGGTTGATGTTGGCCAGCATTTCGATGATGACATCCGGCCCGTTCCCGGAGGCCTCCCGAACCCGGTCGAGGTAGCCCTCCTCTTTGTGGTTGAACACCCGGTTCGCCCCGATCCTTTCAAGCAACGCGGCCCCTTCGGGACTGCCCGCCGTACCGTATACGACGGCCCCGGCCCGCCGGGCCAATTGCACGGCCAGGGTCCCAACCCCGCCGGTCGCCCCGTTTATCAGAACCGTCTCACCGGGCTTGACCGAGGCCCTGGAAAAAAGCGCGTACGCCGCCGCCAGGCCGGGCGTGCCGAGACCAGCCCCCTGGGGGAAGGTGACGGCGTCAGGCAAGGGCTGGACTGCGTCCGCGTCGCATACGGCATACTCGGCGTATGTGCCGGTATTGCGCCTGGCGAGCGTTGCCGCCACAAACACTCTTTGGCCTTCCTTAAGGCGCTTTACCCCGGGGCCGGGCTTGTCCACCACGCCCGCTCCGTCGTTGCCCGGGGTAAAGGGCAGGCTGGGGGACATGAAATAGGAGCCGGATCTGATGTACGTTTCAACCGGGTTTACCCCGGCTGCCTTCAACCGTACCCTGACTTCGTTTTCTCCGGGCTCTGGCAGGGGCGCATCCCGGAACCTGAGGACGTCCTCATTGCCGAATTCCGAAACGATGATGGCTTTCACGGGCGGTCTCCTTTCATCCTGGTCGTTAAAAGTGTCGGGTAACTTCATACAGGAGCGTAGGGTACCGTGCGCCCGATTTCTTTGCTTATCCATTAAAATTTATCCGAAGGCGGACGACTGGCCGTGCCCTGCTTGATCGGGCGGCAAGGCCGGAAAAGGAGGGGCGACTGTGTGGTAATGCCATTGCCATGAAAATCCCGGTACCTTCCGCTGTATTTCTCTCATGACGTTGCCGGAAAAACAGGTTGACCATTTGGGGATACTCAATTAAAGATAGGATACTTTCATAAAATACGATAAATTGAAAAAAGTTTTTCCGTTCCGGAATGTTCGCTGCGTTTCGCCGCACCGCCACAAAGGAGATGCCCCTTGGGACGCCAGGCAGTCAAAAACTTTGTCAAGGAATGGATCGACCGGAGCAAGCCGGAGTTTGACGCCTGCTCCCAGTTTCTTTTCGACAACCCCGAA
>JAJBSY010000260.1 GCA_020861205.1 Deltaproteobacteria bacterium
GCAACCGCGCGCCCAGTCGACCCAGTCGCAGATGAGGGCGGGCTGGTCGCCGAACGCCAGGCTGTACTGCACGCCGGCTTCGCGGGCGCGCTGGCCGAGAAGGGCGCCGCAGAAGGCATCGGCTTCCACGGTCACGTTGACCACGTGCTTGCCCTCCTTGAAGGCCCCGAGGCAGTGCTCGACGGCGGCCACGGGGTTCCCGGTGCATTCGACGATAACGTCGATTTCCGGGCGCTTGATGAGCGCTTCCCAGCTTTCGGTGATGAAGGTGGTGCGGTTTTTCAGGGCTTCCTCAAAGGATTTCGCAGCGTATGCCTCGGTTTTCCAGCCCACGCGCTGCAGGCTCGCCATGGCGTTTTTCGGCGAAAAATCGGCGATGCCGACAAGGTCCATGCCCGGCGTATTGGGAATCTGGGCGAGGAACATGGCCCCGAATTTACCGGCGCCGATCAGGCCGACGCGAATCGGGCGGTTCCTTCTTTCGCATTCGACAAGCTTTGCATAAAGACTCATGGTGATCTCCTGTCAGGTTGGTTATCCATCGAGCGATTTCACGCCTCGCGGCGCGGTTCGTTCAGGCGGGGCGGCCCTATCCGGGGGCCGCGCATCATTTCTTTCGGCGTTTCACAAAAACGGGCATGTGTTCGGCGCGGTCTCCGGATGCCGTTGTCCGGGTCGGTTCCACCATGGCGGGCCGCTCTCCCTGCTGTTACGTATCGTGGCGGCATACCTCTGTCAAGCGTTAATGTTAAAATTTGTTATATAAATATATAGTAATTTCACTAGATTAAATTAAATTGTATAGCATTTTAACATTTGTTAACTGTCGCGGAACGATCAAGCGGCGGATGCGCGTGGCGTGTTCCGGGGTCTATCCGGCAGCCTTGAAGCCGCCGGATAGACGCTATCTGGCCCCCAAAAGATTGGGCAGGCCCAGACTTACCACCGGAAGATAGGTTACCAGGGCAAGCACGACCAGGAGTCCCACAAGAATGGGGAACACGTCCGCGAAGAGCTCCTTGATCGATGTTTTGGAGATGCTGCACGCGGTGAAGAGGTTCACCCCGACCGGGGGCGTGATGAGCCCGATGGCGAGGTTGACGCACATCACGAGGCCGAAAGCCGTGATGTCGTAACCCAGCTTGAGCGCGACAGGCAGCAATATGGGGGTGAAAATGTAAATGGCCGAGACCGCGTCCATCACGCATCCGGCGAAAAGCAGGATGCAGTTGGTGATGAGGAGGAAGAGGTACAGGTTGCCGGACGTTATCTCCGTCAGCCAGTCGCCCATATCCATGGCGATGCCGTCGACCGTCACCACCCAGGCGAAAAGCGAGGCGCAGATGATGACATACATGACGACGCCAGTCTGGCTCGCGGAACGCATGAACATCGCGGGCATTTCCTTCCAGCTCAGATCCTTGTAGACCCAGACGCCCACGGCAAGCCCGTAGACGGCGGAAACGGCCGCGGCTTCCGTCGGCGTGAACACCCCCGAGTAAATGCCGCCGAGGATGATCACGGGCATGAGCAGGCCCCAGAAAGCGCCCTTGAAGGCGGCCCAGCGTTCCTTCCGCGTGGCCTTGGGCATGGGCTTGATGCCGGTATCGTTGCGGACGAGGAAAACGGTCACGGTGATCAGGGCCACGCCCATCAACAGGCCCGGAACGACGCCGGCCATGAACAGTTTCCCGATAGACGCGCCCGAGATGGAGCCGTAGACGATAAAGGTCACGGACGGGGGAATGATGACCCCGATGGCTCCGCCCGCGGCCATCAAGGCGGTGGCGAAGGTCAGCCGGTAACCCGCCCGGACCATGGCCGGGATGAGGATGATGCCGAGCGCGGCGACCGTCGCCGGGCCCGAGCCCGAAATGGCGGCGAAAAAGCAGCTGACGATGACGCAGACCATGGCCACGCCGTTCCTGTAATGGCCCACCATCGTTTGGGCGAACAGGATCAGCTTCTCGGAAATGCCGGCCCGCTCCATGATGTTCCCGGCGAGAATGAAGAAGGGTATGGCCAACAGGGCGAACTTGCTGGAAGCGGAAAACACGTTGATGGGAATCATCTCCGGCGGCAAACCGCTCAGGGCTACCGCGACCATGCTGGCGAGCCCCAGGGAAATGGCGATCGGGATGTTGAAGGCGAGCAACAGGGCGAAGATGCCGAAAAGGATCAGTGAACTCATCGCGTGGCCTCCGCATGGGCGGCCACGCCGCTTTGTCCGCGAGACAACAGGAAGATGGCGTAGCAATACCGGAAGATGAGCATGGAGGCGCCGATCGGAACGCTCATGCCGTATATCCACTCGGGCCATTGCATGGTCGCGGAAAGCTGGTTGGAAACGAACTCGTCGATAACCATGTGAATACCGTAATACAGGATGATGCAGCACATAAGGACGCCCAGAACGTTCGCCACGATTGCCAGAAAACGCTGCACGGATTTGGACATGAACGATGTAATGTAATCGAGGCCGAGGTGCGACCCGTCCCGGATGGCCATCGAGGTCCCGGCGAGTGACGCCAGCACGAAAAGGCTTGTCACGATTTCCTCGCTGAAGGAAAGCGACATGTGCAGGACGAAACGGGAGATGACGTTGATGAACGTCAGCCCCAGCATGACCGTGAACGTGCACACGCAGACGTACTTTTCAATGTGCTCGATATATTTGTTGAGGGTTGTCAAACGCGAAACCTCCCGGCCGGAATAGACCGATATTTTGAGCGAAATGCGCGCCGGAAAAAGGCGGGCCGGAAAATGGCCCGGCCCGCCATCCTCAATTCCTACTTGATGCCGAAGGCGGCGCAGGCTTCTTCGCCATATGTCTTCTTGACGCTTTCATAGTATTCGCCGAGCATGTTCTTGAACGCTTGCAGCTCGTCGGGCGTCAGGTCCGTTACCTTGCAGCCGTAGTCTGTGACGAGCTTGCGTTTCGCCTGCTCCCCGTCCACGACGCTCTGGTTGCCCAGGCGGCATACTTCCCTGGCCTTGTCCTGAAGCAGCTTCTTGGTGTTGTCGTCGAATGTATCCCAGGTCTTTTTGCTGAAAACCAGGGCGAAGGATCCGTAGCTGTAGTTCCAGGCCGTGATGTACTTCTGCACTTCGTAGAATTTGTTGGCCACGATCAGGTCGAAGCCGTTTTCCTGGCCGTCGACGGTGCCTTGCTGCAACGCGGTGAAC
>JAJBSY010000166.1 GCA_020861205.1 Deltaproteobacteria bacterium
GATACTTCCGGATCAGGCGTTTCAAGGCGATCACGCTGCCGCCGTTGATGGCCGTCTGCAACTCGCTGATGGCCCCGACGCCGGTCATTTTACCGTCCGCGTAATTCTTGAGGTTGAACATCTCGAGATGGCTGATGTGGCCGTCGCAGGTATACACGAGTTCCAGCACGTCCTCGGCCGTCAGCCCCGTGAGGTTGAGCGCGATATGGGAGGTCGGGTGGATGCCGGTGAGCAGCCGGACCAGTTCGGGCGGGGAAAGGCGCCGGATGGGCGGAAGGCATTCGTCTTCCAGCTTGTCCGCCGGCAGGACGACCGACGGATTTTTCTCCGGCCCCAGCCATTCCGCGTAAATGGCCTCCGGAGACAGGCAGTTCACGGCGGCCACCTGTTCCTCCAGGCGCGCCCTTTCCGCCGCGTCCCCCGCAGCGTACCGGGCGCGGCGCGCGTCCATGCCGTCGGCGAACGCCGACACGACGCACTGGTAGATAAGTTCGGCCAGGTGCGTTTTGGACGTCTGCCCGATGCCCACGAAGTGGCGGAGATCCTCCTCGGACAGCTCGGGCAGCGTTACGCCGTACAGAGCGCCCAGCGCGGACCTGTGCCGGTTGTTATACGCATCCAGAAGGCGCAGAACGTACTCATGGTGGTGCCGCGAGGCTTCCCGGCCTTGCCGCATGAGGCCAAGGGCGGGCTCGCGCTTGAAGAGGGCGAGCATGTCGCGCCAGTCCAAAAAATCCCTCGGTTGCCAGGTGATCTGGATGAACCGCCCCCGGAACCGGGCCTGAAATTCCACGCCGACCCGCACCTTGATGCCCATGATCTCGGCCGCCTGGAGCAGTTCCGTAAGGGCGACGGGCTCGACGAAATTATAATACACCACGTCGATGTTGCGCAGTCCCTTGATCCAGGCGTCCATGATGAGCTGGGTCGGCGATTTGCGCCCCTTGGTGTTGGCGTCGTGCACGTGGTTGTCAAAGGCGATCTGGTTCCAGGCCTCGGGCATCTCCAGCAGAAAATAGCGCCGCAACATCTTGCGCACCACCCGCTGTTTGCCCGTGGCCGCCCGGCGGAAATCGTGGGCCAGGCGCAACTGGGCTTCCCGGTTGCCGTGGGCCCGCACCAGATCCTTCATGATCTGGATCAGCACCCGGCCCGTGTTGTTGCGGAACGAGACCTCCGGCGCGGCCAGCGCTTCGTCGTACAGCGCCCGCAACGCCCCGATGCGCCCCTGCGCGTGGCCCGTGTCAAAGGAATCGAGCAGGTTGATGACCGCGTACGCCACGCGGATTTCCCGCGACAGGGCCAGTTCCTTTATCCCGTGCGGATGGAGCGCCGGATGCAGAAACAGACTGTCATCCGGTCCCGAGCTCTGCGGCCCATGGTCCAGAAACGCGTTGACCATGGTGAGCAGCTCGTGGTCTTTTGCGTCGAAATACAGCGTTTCCCTGCTGCCCGTCTTTGCCACCAGTGCCTCCTGCTATAATGCCGGCGTTTTCCCGGTCCGTAATGCGCTGAGCCGCCTTGCGGCGGCCCAGACAGCGAAAAAAGCGTGCGCGCAACCCGCAGCCGCTTACGGCCTAAACCGTATCTCACAGCGATGCGCAATAATTGCAAGCATTTTCATACCGCCTCTCGTATCCGCCGTTCCGGGCGCGGCTCCCGCCGTCACTCGGCGGGATTCACCGAATCCGCGAAAGGATACGGCCCGGCAAACGTCACCCGGTCCGGGATCTGACAGACATGACTATTCCATACGCCATTACGCCAATCATGCAAGAGGCAGCCCGGCGCCTCCATGCGGAACTCGTCGCCGCCGGAGGGCGACAGATCCAGTTCCATCTGCATGGAAACGGACGGCGCCGTCATGGCCAGGCGTCCCGCCCATTCGGTGACGATGGGCCTGTGCATGTGGCCGCAGCAAAGCCGTACCTGGGGGTTTGCGCGGAGAACCGCCGCGAGGGCCTCCAGATTTTCAAAAGGCTCGTCCATAACGCCCAGGCCCGTGCAAAACGGGGGATGATGCATGAACAGCAAGGTCGGCGTCTCCGGACGTTCCGCGAGAGTCCGCTCAAGCCATGCCGCCACTTCCGGGGGACAATGCCCGGAATGGGATCCGGGACGCATGGTATCCATCATGACGAGCCGGAACGGCCCGTCTTCCATCGTATAGCAGATATAGGGCGCGACGGTCCCGTCCGCCGGGCACCAGTCGCCCAGCACATCGCGCATCCTGTCCCGCCTGTCGTGGTTGCCGGGTATCGCGTATACGGGAACGCCCAGGGATCCCACGGCCCGATGCAGGATCCGGTAGGCTTCCAGGTCGCCGCTGTCGGCGAGATCGCCGGTGATGACGATGCACTCGGGTTTCTGCGCCGCGTTTTTCACATAGGCGACGGCCGCGTCGAGGCAGTGGCGGGTGTCCACCACCCGGAAGGATAGCCGGTCGTCGCCCCGCAAATGGGTATCGGATAACTGTAGTACGCGCATCGTGTCCCTTCCTCAGGCCTGCCCGGCCGCCTCCGCCGTGGCGGGTTGCACCCTGGAGGCCGCTTCCTTCAACGCCTTCGCATTGTGACGGCGCTGGATCGTGAAGGCGGAGAAGGCGCTGGTCGCGGCCGCGATCAGGACGAAGAAGCAGATGTACAGGGGATCGCCGTCATTCCACCGGATAAGCGCCGTGCATACCCCCGGAACGATCCCCGCCACCAGGAAACCGGGGAACTGGTAGACGATGGAAATACCCGTGTAGCGGACCTCCGCCGGAAAAAGATCCGAAAACAGCGCGGCTTCGGGGCCGAACACCCCGGCGTAGAAAACGCTCAGGGGGATGGCTATGGCGACGGCGATCAGGAAGATGTTGCCGCCGCTGTTGCCCATCATCCAGAACGACGGGAAGATGGAAAGCCCGCACGCGATGCTGGCGATGCCGTACACGCGGCCGCGGCCGTAACCGTCGGCAAGCCGCCCGGCGAAAAGGATGAAGGGGCACATGAGCAGGGCGGAGACCATGACCGCCGTGAGCGCCTCGGTGCGCGACACGCTGATATACTGCACGAGGTAGGTTATGGAAAACACCGCGAGCACGTTGAAAAACACGCCGTCGATCCAGCGGGCGCCCACGCCGAGGGCGATGTTGCCGGGATAATTCTTGCATACGGTAACGATGGGCAGCGCCTTCTTC
>JAJBSY010000335.1 GCA_020861205.1 Deltaproteobacteria bacterium
TTGGCCCCGCTTGAATGGATGTTCTTGCCCGCGTCGTTTTCCATATGGATGCGGGTAATGCCCACGCGGCGCACTCCGCCGCTCTCCGTCGGTATATCAAGGTAACCGCCGACGCACACGGGCGGGTCGAACTGCGACGTCTGAAACCCGTCGGGAAGATCAGGATAAAAATAATTCTTCCTGGCGAAAACCGAGTACTGGTTGATGCCGCAGTTGATCGCCATGCCGGTCTTGGCCGCGTATTCCACGGCTTTTTTGTTCAGAACGGGCAGTGCGCCGGGCATGCCGGAACACACCTCGCACACGTTCTCGTTGGGCGAATCGCCGAAATGGTTGGCGCAGGAACAAAAAAGCTTCGATTCCGTCGAAAGCTGGGCATGCACCTCCAGGCCGATGACAGCTTCATATGCGGACATGGTCTACTCCCTATTCTCTCCGTACAACTGCGGGTTCAGGGTGGGGTCGTTGTACATCTTGAACTGATAATACGCTTTGGGCCGTTTGGCCCCGGAACAAAACTCCCCGACCAGGTCAAGCAACGCCTGGAGAAGGTCCGCGTGCTGCTCCTCAAGGACGGCGAGTTTCGCCGCGCAGGATTTCCTGTGATTTTCGTCCACATCGGTCCGCAGGGTCTGTTCTTCCATATGGAACAATTTGAGGGCCAGGATGGACAACCTGTCGACGACCATACCCAGGGACTCGGTGTTATGGCGCGGCCGCTCGTCTTCCCGCAACGGCGGGATGAACCGGCTCAAACGGTTGACGAGGTGCTCGTCCACCGCCTCAAAGGCGTCCGTTCTGCGCTGGTTCGAGAGGTCGATCGCATACTTGCATTCCGCGATAACCGCATCCCCGACATCCTTGCGCCTGCAGATATCTTCTATATGCCATTGCCGGAAGTTGATAAGATGCTGCGCGAGCACAAGTTGCCGCAAAAGCGCGGAAGGATCGGCATCCGGTTCGATATCGACCGTCGCCGGTTCGGAGACGTGCCAATCGGCGACGGCTTTTCGTTGCGCCTCTATGCTGGCGGCTATATCCCGCTTGACGGCCTCGCATGAATCCATGAATCCCGACTCCATTACTGTTTTATCCGCGCATCAAAATACTTGCCGACCCCGTATTCGCGCCGGCGGAAAAACTTTTCCGCGGAGGGGCCGATGATCTGCATTTCCGGATGCTTGCTTTGCACGTCCATGGCAATGATCATTTCCTTGGTACATCCCGTGGAAAAGGTGGAATCCTTGCCCATCCAGGCGGAAGGGACCTTTTTGCCCAGCAGGTCGAAGCTGACTTCGATATCATCAACGGTCTGGAAACGCCAGACGTCCAGATAACCGCTGCGTTGCACGCGTTCCCACATGAACATGAGGTCGTCGCCGTCCAGGCCGTTTTCAAAATGCTCGGCGGGATTGATGATGAACGTGTTGTCCAGTTTGTTGCGCAAGTATTTGACGAACACGGTCACCACCTTGATGGCCGTTCTGGTCTGGCCGGGGATGGAGCCGATGATGGCGCTGTAAAACATGACGGATTTGCCGTTTTCGCGGGCTTCGCGCATTTGTTCGATGATTCCGTCTGCCATGTGGATAAGGTCGGATTCCGTAAACTTCCGTATCCTTTCACTTTTGGGCTTGCATTGCATTTTGAAAACGCCCTCGTTCGCCCGCCAGAAACACAGAACGTCCCGAGTAAATTCATGGCTAGTCCCCAGGAAAATACCGGCATTGCGGCGTCCCTTGGCAATGACCACGTCGCACTCTTTCCAGGCCCGGGCGAACGTCACGCTGACCCGGTACAGGTTCATCTGTTCGGCCGTGCCGTCGCTGATGATGACCAGCCTATACTCTCGAAGATATTGTAATAATTGGTTTTTGCTCACCGCGTCGTCATCGAGCACGAAAATGCCGTCCGTGGCTTTCGCCAGCACCGGATCCGTTCCCAGGTCCCAGAGGACCGGCGAATGAAAATAAAACGCGTCCTTCAAGGCTAGAACGACTTGATGACCCTGCCGGACAAGGGATTTCACCAATAGCAGGTCCACCATGAAGCCGCCCGAAACATCCGGAATATATAAAATTTTCTTCCGGGGGTTCGTTTCCGGCCCAAAGAGGTCATGCAGGCAGCCCGCGTCCGCGCACGGTTCGTTCAAATCCGCCGCGAGATTTTGAGGCGAGAGCTTCCCGCCCCACAGCGAACGGAGCGTCGCCACACGGAACAGGCGTTCCAGCTCAATATAATCGAGCTGCCAGCGCAGGTCGGCGAGCGTCAGGCCGCAGCCAACGTCCGGGCAAGCCCGGATATGCGCCAGATACGCCGGATCCTCGAGAATTTGCGCCATATGGGCGTTGGCGAGCTGTTTCTTTTCCCGGAAAGGATCCGGATCGCTCAACTGCTGGAGCACGATGCCCACGAGCCGCTTGATGAGACGGGAGGGCAAGATCATGCGCGATCCGACATACAAGTCGAACCGATAACGGCAAAGGCGCAAAATCCGCTGCCGTTCGACCGGGGAAAGGTCGGAGCCTTCCACCAGGGTTTCGACGAACTGCCACGCGTCGTCGTATTCGTGCTGCAGCGCCGGAGACACCTTGCCGTTGTAAAATTGGAGGAAAAGGGAATCCGCGCAGGGAACGTAGACCTGGTCGTCATCAAGGGCGACCATGAAACGGAGCTGCTCGCGCGTCGCCACCAGCCCCGGGCTGAGTTGCGGATCGATATTGTTCTCGATCAGAAAGTGCTGGACCCAGGCCTCCTGCCCCGCGTCGCGGCCGAGATGGATATCCGTAACGGCATGTATCTTAGGCAATTCCGGCATGGCTGCATCCTCCAAGGCTTACTCCGCGAAGTCCCGCAGAAATCCGGCCGACCGGAGTTTGGCGAAATAGCTCTCGTCGTCGATCCGCGCGAAACATATCCTGTCCCGGCTGCCGGTGGTTTCCAGGACATCGCCCTGCTGCAGCTCAAGCGATTCCTGGCCGTCCACGGTCAGATATATACCCGGGCCGGCGGCATCGACACAAATGGAGAACTCCGTTTCACCGGCAACCACCATGGGAGAAAAATTGCTCATGAACGGGGAGATCGGCGTTACCGCGTAAGCGTTAATGCCCGGATGCAACAGCGGGCCCCTGGCGGAACTCGTGTAGCCGGTAGACCCGGTTGGGGT
>JAJBSY010000319.1 GCA_020861205.1 Deltaproteobacteria bacterium
GGCCTGCTGTACGACGGTAATTACGAACCGGGAATGAAGGCCGAGCGCCTCCATGCGGCAACCCTGTGCCAGCGGTACAACGCCCTGCTTCCAGGCGACGAGGGTGCCCGGCGGGAGCTGATGCTCAAGCTTCTCGGAAAAACGGTCGGCGAGTTCCTCATCGTGCAGCCCTTTTATTGCGACTACGGCTACAATATAGAAATCGGCGAACGGTTTTTTGCCAACGCGAACTGCGTCATCCTTGATGCCGCGAGGGTCGTTTTCGGCGACAACGTTTTTATTGGACCCAGTTGCGGGTTTTACACGGCAGGGCACCCCCTTGACGTTATCCGGCGAAACCAGGGGTTGGAATACGCCTACCCCATCGTCATCGGGAACAATGTCTGGATCGGCGGCAACGCCGTGTTCATGCCCGGCGTGACCGTTGGAAACAACACGGTTGTCGGGGCGGGCAGCGTGGTGACGAAAGACATTCCTCCGAACGTGGTCGCCGTGGGCAGCCCTTGCCGGGTCATCCGGGAGTTGTCCGAAGAGGAGCTTTTCGGAACCCGGACTATCTGACCCCGTGATTGCGGCGCGAAAGACTTGACAATATTTTGGTTGCATTTACAACTAATGGTATGAAGACCGAATGGTTTGAGTTTTCGGATTCCCTCGGGTACCTGACGCTGGTGACAAGCAGGCTGTTCATCAGCGTACTGGGGCGCAAGCTCGGGGATGCCGGTCTGGATTTCGGCCCGGAACAGTGGGCGGTCCTGCGTATGCTGCTCAATGAGGACGGCTTGTCCCAGGAAGAACTGCTGCGCTTGACCCGGTATGAAAAATCGACGTTGAGCAGGGTCCTTGACGGCATGGAAAAAAAAGGCCTCATCGTCCGGAAACGGGATCCGGAAGACGGGAGGCGGAAAAAAGTTTTCATAACCCCCAAAGGCGTCGCCGGGGGCGAGACCGGAACGGAAATTGCCGCGCGTAACCTCGTCTTGTTATACGAAGGTATTCCGCGCGAGGAATTTATGCTATGCCGGAAAATGATAGAAGAGATGCAGTCGCGTCTGTTGCGCATGTTGCGCGGGGAGGTCGCATGATCGGAAGAACGGCGGTTCGCCGTTTTCAAGAGGCCGTGGCCAAGGTGACGTTTGTGTGCACCTGCGTTCATTCATTGGTACTTTTTCTCTTTACCGTGCTGTGCAGTCTCGGGCTCCGCACTTCCCAGGGTGTCCTTGAGCGGGTTATGGATTCGCTCCGGGATACCTCCGGCTTGAGAACAGTGCGGGGAGTGCTCGGCGGGCTCGCTTCCGGGCTGGCGACGCTCTGGATGATTTTCGCCCTTGGCATATAAACCGGCGCATCCGGCACAAAAGCCCCGCTGTCTTGCAGCGGGGCTTTTGTGTTTCGATAACGGGGAGGGCTATGCCCGCTTCCATTTGCTCAAATCGAGCACGCCTTCGCTCTTCGATACGATGACGACGCCGTTGATGTCGCCGGTGACGTTCATGCACGTACGGCCCATGTCGAGCAGGGCGTCGATGCCGAGGATCATGGCGTAGGCAGCCGCGACGGCGGATCCGGCTTCAACTTTGAGGCCGATGGATTCCAGCACCATGAGCATCATGATGGCCCCGGCTCCGGGGACGCCGGCCGCGCCGATGGCGCCGAGCGTGCCCGTGATGAGAATGGTCAGCTGCTGGTCGAAGGTCAGCGGCTGGCCCACGGCGTTGGCGATGAAGGTCGCGCAGACGGAAAGGTAGATGGCCGTGCCTTCCATGTTGACCGTGGCGCCGATCGGCAGGGCGAAGGAGGAGATGGAGCGGGGAACGCCCAGTTTTTCTTCGGAAACCTGCAGGCTGATGGGCAGGGTCGCGCTGGAGGAACGGGTGACGAAGGCCGTGATCATGGCTTCCTGGGCGCCTTTGAGGAAGGTGAAGAGATTAAGCCCGAACACGGCCATGATGCCGCCATACCCGATAAAAATATGCATGATGAGGCAGATGTAGACCAGGGCGGTGACGAACACCAGGGGGCCGATAACCCTCGGGCCTTGCTGCGCGAAAACGATGGCTATGAGCACGAATACGCCGATGGGCGCGTACTGCATGATGCCGTGCACGATCTTGTACATGACTTCGGCGCCGGCCGAGACGATGTCGAACAGCGTTTCAGCCTGGCGGCGAAGCGTCGCGTTGGCGGATTCCTTTAGGAAGGAAAGGGCGATGCCGAAGATCAGGGCGAAGAAGATAATCGGCAGCACGTCGCCCTTGGCGAGGGACGCTATCGGATTGGTGGGGACGATGGCAAGGAGGACCTGGTCAAATCCCGGGGCCTTGGCCGCTTTCCCCTGCGCGCCCTCCGCGCCCAAAATGCCGAGCCCTTCGCCCGGGCTGAGAATGGTCGACATGACCAGGCCGATGGTGACGGCGACAATGGTCATCCCCAGATAGTAGCACAGCGTTTTTACGCCCACCCTACCGAGCTGGGCGGGCGCGATGCTCGCGCCGCCGGCGATGAGGGAAAGGAAAATGACCGGCACGACGATCATTTTCAACAGGTTGATGAAGAGGTCACCGAAAAATTTGGTATACTTGATGAATGCCTGTCCGGTTTCGGGAGCCGAGAAGGCCAGGGCTACCCCGACGATGGCGCCGAGTATGAGACCGATCATAATCCGTACGAGCAGGTTGGCGCCGAAATACCAGCTTAAAAACCCCTTTTTACCCGATGCTTGTTCCGCCATCTTGAACTCCTTGAAGGATACAGGTGGGTTGCGTGTTCGCCGGAAAAAGCACCGGGCGCGCGCTCTCCGGCGGACCATCAATCATGGACAAGGAACGCAGTAAAAAAACATGTATATGTTGTAATGGATATGACGTTTTTGGTCGCCAGGTCAAGATGTTTTTGGAAAGCCACCTGATTGAAGGTTGTCGCTAATTGTTCTTTTTTGCGCGAAATAACGCGAAAACGCATTATAAAAAAAGCCCCCGGCGAACCGGGGGCTTTCGGCTTTGCGAGAGGATGCGTTATTTCTTTTTGGTAAGAGCGGCTTGCATGGCCAGGCCGAGCATGTTGCCGAACTCGCCGGGTTGGGCGGCTTTGGGGGCGTGCTTTTTCCAGTCTTTGTCCTCGCGGTCGCGGCCGCCCTCACGTCCTCCGCCGCTGTCGGCCAGAC
>JAJBSY010000233.1 GCA_020861205.1 Deltaproteobacteria bacterium
GATGATGGCCCCCACCCCGAGATGCTTGAGAGCGAGCGGCGCGGTTTCGCGGCTGGAACCGGAGCCGAAATTGGCGCCGGCCACGATGATGTCGCCGGGTTTGACCCGCGCGCCGAAGTCCGGGTCCACGCCGCTCATGGCGTACGGCGCGGCTTCCTCGACGGAGAGTTCCATGAACTGCGGCGGCGAGATGATGTCCGTATTGATGTTGTCGCCGAAAACGTGGGCCGTTCCGTGACGGGTATTTTCCATGGCGGTCTCCTTACAGTAGCTCTCTTGGATCGATAAGTTCGCCGGCCACGGCGGCGGCGGCGCAGGTCAGCGGTGAACCGAGGTACGCCTGGGCATTCTTGCTGCCCAAACGGCCGAGGAAGTTGCGGTTGCTGGAGGAAATGCAGACCTCGCCGTCCGCGAGCACGCCGGAATGCAGACCGACGCAAACACCGCACGTCGGCGCGAGGATGACGGCTCCGGCCTCGGACAACGTTTGCAGGATGCCGTCCTTGGACGCCTGTTCCCATGTGTATTTTGAAGCGGGAGAAACCAGGAGCCGGCGGCCCTTTTTGACTTTTCTGCCTTTGAGGATATTCGCGGCCATGGCAAGGTCCGTATAGCGGCCGCCCGTGCAGGAGCCTATGTAGGCCTGGTCCACGCGGATGCCTTTGGGCAGGTCCGTTACCGCCGCGACATTGTCCACCTCATGCGGGCAGGATACCCGGGGCGTCAGGGTCGTGGCGTCGAATTCCAGCGTCCGCCAAAACGCGGCATCGTCATCGCTCGCCAGTGCAGCGAAGCCGCTTCCCATTCCCCGGCTTTCAAGGAACGCCCTGCTGGTCGCGTCGGTATTCATGAGGCCGACCTTGGCCCCCATTTCAACGGCCATGTTGCTGATGCAGAAGCGTTCGTCCATGCACATGCCGTCTATCGTATCGCCGACATATTCCACAGCCTTGTAGGTCGCTCCGGCATGGCCGATTTCCCCGATGGTCGCCAGAGAAACGTCTTTCGCCATCACTCCCCGGCCCAGGGGGCCGGACCAGACGACGCGGATGGTTTCCGGCACCCGCAACCATATCTGCCCGGTAACAAGGATGCCCACCATTTCCGTGGAACCTATCCCGCTGGCGAACGCGCCGAGCGCGCCGCCCATGCAGGTATGGGAATCCGTACCCATCACCACCGCGCCGGGGAGCACGTGGCCGTGTTCCACCATGATCTGGTGACAGGGACCGATAAACTCGTAATAGTTGTTCACGCCGTACCGCTCGGCCCATTCCCGGGTGAACTTGACGATGGCCGCCTGCTTCGCGTTGGCGGGCGGCGTGTAATGGTCGGCGATGATGACGACCTTGTCCGGGTCCCAGATCCGCGCGTCGAGTTCCAGCATCCTGTCCGCGATTTCCACGCGCGGGCCGAGTATGTCGTCCATCATGGCGACGTCGACGTTCGCCCAGACGATATCCCCGGCTTTGACACCCGGTTGCGATGACGCCCGCGCGATGATTTTTTCCGATATGGTCATACCCATGAGGTGCCTCGTTCAGTGGTTGAATATCCTTGAAATTGCCCGGATGACCCGAACGGAAGCCCGTTGCGAGCCTTGTCATCCGTATGCTTTCGCATCACGTATCCAAACGCATCCAAAATGATTACTTCGCCGGTTTCGTTCTCCGCATTTTTCAGCCAAGACCGGGCGCGCCGAGCCAGTCCGCCGCCAAACGCCCCTGGCGCGTGGCGTCAACGAACCGGCCGGGACGCGCGGCATCGCCTATGACGAGGTGCGGATACGCCGATCCTTGCAACGTCTCAAGCAAGGCCGAGGGGCGGCGGAACCCGGTTGCCGGGACCAGGAGGTCCACGGCTTGGCGCGTTTGCTCACAGCCGAACGTGCAGGTCAGGGTGCCGTCCGTGAAGTTTTGGAAACAATGCCTCTCCCGCACGGCAACGTTCAATGCCGCGAGACGGGTCAGGAGGTCTGCCCTGGATATGGGGTCAAGGTCCATGGCGACGGCGTCGCGCATCTCGAAAATGAAAACCGTGTTGCCGGCCTCCGCCAGAAGTTCCGCGCATTCGCATCCCACGGAACCGCCGCCGATGACGCCCACGGTCAGGGAAGGGGAAACCGGGAAACCGGACAGCACGTCCTCCGCGAGAACCGTGCGTTCCGCCGCGGCACCGGCCAGGAACGGCGGCAGACACGATTCGGATCCGCAAGCGACGATGACGGCGTCCGGGCGGACACTCTCTATGTACGCTCTATCCACGGTGACCCCGAGGCGCAGGTCAACGCGCGCCTGGCGGATTTGCGCCGCGAGATCCTCGACGAGCCACAACGCTTTTTCCTTGTGCGGCGGGGCGGCGGCCATCAGGGCCCTACCGCCGACCCTGTCAGCGCGCTCGGCAAGGATGACGGTATGACCGTCTTTCGCAGCTTCCGCCGCCGCTTTCATCCCGGCCGGCCCGGCTCCCGCTATAAGCACGGAACGCAGACGCGCCGGAGGCCGCCGCAAAATTTCCCGGTATTCGGAGCCCACGAAGGGGTTCACGGAACAGCGAACCGGCCCGTCATACGCGAGACGTTTCCCGGCGCAGACATTGCAGGAGATGCAGCGGTTGATACGCGCGCCGTTTTTGGCTTTCAGCGGCCAGTACGGGTCCGCGAGAAGCGCCCGGCCGATCGCGATGCAGTCGGCGTCGCCGCGTTGCAGAACAGCTTCCGCCACGGCCGGTTCCTTGATGTTGCCCACGGCCGCCACCGGCACGGATACGGCCTTTTTGATCTCTCCGGCAAGGTATGCTTTCCAGCCCTGCTCAAAGGACATGGGCTCGATATGGCGGGATACCGCGAAGCCGGATCCGGCGGTCACATGGATAAGGTCCACGGAGGCCTTTTCCAGGAGGGACGCGTATAGCCTGCTTTCCTCCACGGTCGTGCCGCCGTCGATGAATTCGTCCGCGTTCAGGCGGAACAGGATGGGAAACGCCGGGCCCACGGATTCGCGGATGGCGCCCACGATCCGCAAGGGAAACCGCGCTCGATTTGTACTGTTGCCGCCGTATTCGTCCGCGCGCCGGTTGAAGAACGGCGAGAGGAACTGGGCCAGCAGATAGCAGAACCCGCCGTGGATTTCCACGGCGACGAAACCCGCTCTTTTAGCC
>JAJBSY010000183.1 GCA_020861205.1 Deltaproteobacteria bacterium
GTATATATACTGATACACCGAAAATTGATACAGGTAAATATATATAAGATTCTTGAATATCCTGTTTTTTTTGGCGCTTTGCATACCGATACGTGGCGTATGCACCAACTATATGACATATCGGCATCCGTTTTGTGCCGGAGGCAGGGCTTTTACTCAAGTAAATTTTCGCCGGGCAAACGTCTTAGGATTAAGAGGCTTGTTTTCGGCGGTTGGCAGGTATATGTAAAGGCCTGCTTTTTCGTTATTAGGGCGGCGATTGTAGCGCCGTCAATGATAATCGGAGGTTATATGTCAAACCGTTCATGGCTGTCGTGTCGCCCGATCCCGATACTTGTGTTTTCCGCTTTTTTGGCGTTTGCCGCGCCGGCGGCCGTGAGCGCGGCGGATGCGAATGCCCCGCTGACGGAGCAGACCTTGCGCGAGGCACTTCGCACCGTGTTGCGGGAGCATCCCGAAATAGTACTGGACGTGTTGCGGGAACACAGCATCGACGTTCTGGAGATAGCGCAGAAAGGCTCGCAGGAGAGACAGTTCAAAGCCACGCGCGCCCAGTGGCAGGAGGATATGAAGAAACAGCTCCAGATCGACTACGACAGGCCGATCCTGGGAAATCCCAAGGCCCCGGTGACGATCGTGGCCTATTCGGATTATACATGCCCCTATTGCGCCGACGCGGCGGAAACGATCCATCAGGTCATGGCGGCCCGTAAAAACGTCGTGCGGTTCCTTTTCAAGAACTATCCCCGCCGGGACCAGCCCCTGGCGCGTTTGGCCTCGGAATACGTGACGGCGGCGTTTGTCCTTGATGAGGAAAAGGGCTGGGCCTACCATGATATCGTCTTTGCCAACCAGATGCGTCTTTTGAAGGAAGGCGAAGGCTTTTTGCGTTCGGAAGCCCTGGCGCTGGGATTCAATTTGCAGAAGCTGGGAGCGGAGGCCAAGGGCCGCACCGTCAAGAACATCATCGACGGGGATATACTGGAAGCGCAGGAGAACGGCGTGCCCGGTACGCCGTTCCATATGGTCAACAATTTGTCCGTGCGGGGAGGCCTGCCCCTGCCCGCATTCCTGGAAGCCGTCGATACCGCCCTGGCGGCCCGGGAAGGTAAGAAAAAGTAGGACCATGGCCGAGCCGCTTCCTTCCTATGCGATGCCGGCGAAAAAGCCGGCCCAGAGCCACCTGGGGCTTATCGCCGCGCTCGTCCTGGTGGCGGCGCTCGCCGTCCTTTTGGTGCTGGACCGGGATTCCATCCTGCACGGGATGATCGCCGGGACCATCCCCTTAACCCGTGACAACGTGTTCGACTGCATCCGCCAATACGGGCATTGGCTGTTTTCCCTGTATCTCCTGATAACCGCCGGGGCGCTTTTCCTCGAAAGCCGCAATCCGGACCGGACCCTCGCATGGCTCCTGGCGTTGGCGTTGCTGCCGGTGGTAGGTATCGCCCTGTATTGGGTCGTCGGGCCGAATTTCCGCTACCTGGCGGACAGGCGGCGGTTCCGCCTGCCCAAACCCCAGGGGATCTCGGAAGATTTCACCGTTGGTGAGGACCTGCCCCTTGCCAAGGACACGATGCACCTGCTCTACCGTACGTCCGGAGCGCGCCTCGTGACCGGAAGGGACGTCGTGCCTTACTATGACGGGGCCAAGACCTTTGAGCGCATCAAGGATTGCCTGCGAAACGCCCGGCGCGGCATCCTCCTGGAAAGCTATATCATAGAGAATGACAAGCTGGGCAACGAGATCAAGGACATTCTCATCGAGCGCGCCCAAAGCGGCGTTTTCGTCGCCGTCATCTATGACGCGGTGGGCAGCTGGCATATGGGCAAGAAGTTTCTGCGCGCCTTGCGGAACGGCGGGGTGTACGCGCACGCGTTCCTGCCGGTGTCGTTCCCCATGTTTCGGGGGGCGAATTACCGCAATCACCGGAAGATCATCATTGTCGACGGCGAGCGCGCGTTCATGGGCGGTATGAACATCGGCGACGAATACGCGGAGATGAGCCCTAAGTTCTCTTACTGGCGCGACGCGCACCTGGAACTCTCCGGCCAGGGCGTGGGCGTGCTGCGCGGAATATTTCTTGCCGACCTAGCCGCCTGCGGCGCCGGGGAGGATCTCCTTGCCCGGGCACATGAGGCGACGCGCCAGGCCGAACCGTTTGTTTCGCAATGCCCGGACCTTCCCGCCAAAAAATGCGCGGATGACGAGACGCCCATGCAGATCATCGCCAGCGGGCCGGATACGCCCTGGGACACCATCCAAAAAGCGTATTTTTCCCTCATCACGCGGTCGCGGGAGAAGCTGTGGCTGACAACGCCCTACGTGGTCCCCGGCGGGGCGCTCCTCGAGGCGTTGTGCATGGCGTCTCTCAGCGGCGTGGATGTGCGGCTTCTCGTTCCCGGAAAAGCGGACCACCTGATCGTTCATTGGGCCAACAGGGATTGCTTCGATGAACTGCTGCGCGCGGGCGTGCGGATATTCCTTTACGACCCGAAGGGGTTCGTCCATGCCAAGACCATAACCTGCGACGGGGTGATTCTTTCAATCGGCAGCGCCAACCTGGACGCGCGGAGCCTGCACATCAACTTCGAGGTTCAGGCGTTCCTGTATGACCGTATCCTTGCCGCCGAAGCGGAAACCGCGTTCGAGAACGACATGCGCCGTTCTTTTGAACTGACCTTCGAAGCCTGGCGAAGACGCCCCAAGATCGAGAAGGTCAAGGAGAGTGTCGGCAAGCTTTTTTCCTCACTGTTATAAGATTGACCGGCCGGAGGCGGCGTGCCGCCAGGCCGGAAGCGCGGGGTTGGAGTTTTCATGAAGTGTACGCGTTGCAAGGCAACGGCCGCGGTTGCGTTGCCGAGCCATAACGCGGGGTTCTGTCCCGCGTGTTTTCTGGATTTTTTCCGGAACCAGGTGGAGAAGGGGATCCGGAAGCAGAACCTCTTTACCCGTGACGACAAGATACTGGTCGCCATTTCCGGCGGCAAGGATTCCCTGGCCCTCATGCTGGAGCTGTCCCAGCTCGGCTACGACGTCACCGGGCTGCATATCGATCTCGCCATTCCCGATTCCTCCGAAGCCGCCCGGTCGGCCGTTGAACGATTCTGCGAGAAACACCGCCTGCCACTCATCGTCAAGGAAATGGCCGCCGAGG
>JAJBSY010000171.1:0-2578 GCA_020861205.1 Deltaproteobacteria bacterium
ACCGTTTCCCCCTGTGGGCCGGAGCCGCCGGCAAATGCCTGTTGGCTTTCGCGGACAAAGGACTCGTGGAGGAGCAGCTCGCCAAGGCCAGGCCCATTACGCCCTCAACGATCCTGGACCGGGAAACGTTCATGGAAGAACTCCTCCGGATTCGCGACGCCGAAGAGGCAATCAGCTACGGCGAACGGGAGGAAGGCGTCATTTCCATTGCCATCCCCATCTTCTCGGCCCGTAACCAGGTGGACTACACCCTGAGCCTCGCCGCTCCGGCCAGCCGGCTTGGGGAAAAAACGCTCGGGGAAGTTCTTACGCGCACCAAGGAAGCCGCCCGCACCATCTCTCGCCAGTTGTACAATTAGATCCGGCCAAAACCGGCACACGCCCTTTTCGTGCTCGGGGGAAACCCGTCCCTTCGGGTTCGGCGAATTCTGGCGTAAAGATCCACCCTGTCGACCTTCGTGCTCGCCTTCCATGCCGGGGGCTGTTCAACGCGACGCAAACCGGCCGGAGCCGCCAAGGATATCCGGAAAACGCACACTCGGCGTCGCGCTTTTCGGCGCACGCCGATTTTCGGGTGATCGACGGCGCCTCGGCACGCCGTAAAATTTTGTACCGGGAATCTGTGCCCGGCCCCATTGGCAGTTGGGGGAAAACCCGGACAAAAACAAAGCGGTTTACGGACCGCCCGCAAACCGCCTTGTTGCAAAAGAAGGAAGGGTATCAAGATTCTAGCAAAACGTATGCCAAGCAGGCGCTTTTTTTACAATATGTATTATTCAAGTCTGTTAGGGAAAACATGACATACGAAGGCATACCTTGGCGGTAAAAATTTTTGCTCGCGCGCATCCCCGCCGCCCCATCGTATGCAAAAAATTTGTACCCTGACCCGTTCCCTCCCGGCGATGCCGGAATGTGCCTCCGGACAAGGAAGGCGAGTTCCGCGCGAGCGAAGCGTATCAAGAATACATGACTTCGCGCGGCACGGGCCTGACGAAGTATCTCGCAATTGAGGCACTACCCCCTTCCCGGCGGAATTGACGCGGTAATCCGATCGGGCTATCGTCCCCGCACCGTGACGCCGGTCCGCCGGCCCCCTCCATGCAACAAGGAGCTTTCCATGCTTGATTTACGCCTTTTGCAGAACGATCCGGACAGGGTTGCCCGAAGCCTGGCCGCGCGCCGTTCCGACATAAACGTTGACGCATTCGCAGAGCTGGACGGACGCTGCCGGGCACTCCTGGCCGAAGTGGAAGCCCTGAAAAGCGAGCGGAACAAAATTTCCGCCGAGGTGGGCAAGGCCAAACGCGAGGGCAAGGACGCTTCCTCCCTTCTCGCTTCCGTTGGCGACATGGGCGACCGTATCAAAAAACTCGACGCGGAAACCGAGGCCGTCAAGTCCGCCCTTACCGACTGGATGCTGCGAATCCCCAATATACCGCATGAATCCGTCCCCGTTGGACCCGACGAGTCGGCCAACGAGGAACAACGCCGCTGGGGCGAGCCGGGGGATTTCGGTTTCCCGCCCAGGGAACACTGGGAACTTTCCGAAATTCACGGCAACAAGCTTGATTTCGACCGGGGGGCCAAGCTCGCTGGGAGCCGCTTTACCGTCGCCTGGGGTTGGGCCGCGCGCCTCGAGCGCGCCATCGCCGGCTTTTTCCTCGACATCCACACCCGGGAAAACGGCTACGTGGAGGTGTTGCCTCCTTTCATGGTCAACCGCAAGACCATGACGGGCACCGGCAATTTGCCCAAGTTCGAGGAGGATCTCTTCAAGCTCGAAGGGTGGGACTATTACATGATCCCCACCGCCGAAGTGCCGGTGACCAACCTCTTTGCCGACGAAATCCTGGAGGAATCCGTCCTCCCCCTTGGATACACGGCCTACACCCCCTGCTTCAGGTCCGAAGCGGGATCAGCCGGGAAAGACACGCGCGGCTATATCCGCCAACACCAGTTCAGCAAGGTGGAGATGGTACGGTTTTCCCACCCGGACACTTCCTACGATGAGCTCGAGCGGATGCGCGGTCATGCCGAAAACCTCCTGGAGCGCCTGGAGATCCCCTATCGGACCGTCGTCCTCTGTACCGGTGACATGGGCTTTGCCTCGGCCAAAACCTACGACCTGGAAGTCTGGCTGCCCGGCCAGAACAAGTATCGCGAAATCTCGTCCTGCTCCAACTGCGAAGCCTTCCAGGCCCGCAGGGCCAACATCCGGTACCGCCCGGACGGCGGCGGCAAGCCGGAATTCGTGCATACCTTGAACGGCTCCGGCCTCGCCGTCGGGCGGACGCTTGTGGCCGTGCTTGAAAACGGGCAGCGCGCGGACGGGTCCATCGTCCTGCCCAAGGCTCTCGTTCCCTACATGGGGGGACTCGAAGTTATCGAGCCGAAATGACCACCCGGAAAGAGCGGGCGGGGGTCCAAGGCCTTTCTTGCCATGACGTTCCGGAAACGACGAGGCGGGTATGATTTACGGGCTGGCTTCCCTGTGGCACAGGGATAAACACTATTTTCCCGCCGCGTTGGACGCGGCCTTCGCGTTTCTCGGCGGGAAAGACGCGGCCGCGCTTGCCGC
>JAJBSY010000171.1:2588-3155 GCA_020861205.1 Deltaproteobacteria bacterium
GCAAATACCCTATCGACGGCGACCGGGTCTTCGCTTCCGTTGAAAGCCTTTTCACGCAGGATGAAGCATCGCGGCGCTTCGAAGCGCATCGCCGGTATCTCGACATCCAGCTCCTGCTTGCGGGCAGGGAAAAGCACCTCTACGCTCCCGACCTGCGGGGCATGGTCTTGACCGAAGACCTCCTCGCGGAACGCGATCTGGCCTTTTACGCCTCTCCCCCCTCTCCCGGCTCGTTCGTCCTCGCTCCCGGCCATTACGCCGTCTATTTTCCCGGCGAACCGCACTGTCCCTGCTGCGCCGCCACCCCCGGCGGCGAGGCCATCCGCAAGATCGTGTTCAAAATTCTCTGGGCGGACTGATCCCGCGCATCCGGGCTTCCTTCCATAATTCCCGCTAGATATTTCGCTCGTACTCCCCCTCTGGACGCCGGCCGCATCCTGTCTTATCACAATATGCGTAGGACAGCCGCCGGCGGCCGATGGCCGCGGCCGAGGCAAAACCACTCTTCAGGCCGGACGCCATGGCCAAAGCAAAAACGCTCAAGTTCAACGCTGCAGCCCAGAAAGT
>JAJBSY010000451.1 GCA_020861205.1 Deltaproteobacteria bacterium
GGACCAGGACGCTGAACATCCGCCCGAGATCCGAATGGAAGGTTATGTCGCCGAACCCCAGCGTGGACATGACCGTCAGCGTCCAGTAAAGGCCGGTGAGGGCGGAGTATTCCTGGCCGCGGCCTTCCGAGACCATGATGACGTGGAACAAGGCGCTGTAAATGAAGATGAGCAGCAGCACCAGGCCGATAAAACGCATCATGACCTTCAGGTTGCGCTGGTTGCTCTGCTCGGCCAGGAAAAAGGCCATCTGCGAAAAAATGAATTTCATCGGCACCTCGCACCCAGCCAGATAGCACGTTGCCGTACCCGCCACAATATCAATTTCCCGCAGGGGAAAATCATGGCCGAATCTTGCGGTGGGAACGCTTATCGCGTATCGTTTGGCTCGTTCCGGCGTTCTTGACGGAACATACCGCCGTCCGCTCCCGCCCGAAGCGCCGGCGGCCGGCAACGGCTCCACCATCAGACGGACACGAAGCAATGCGTTCTCCACTTACCACCGTAGCGGCCATCCATGACTTGTCCGGGTTCGGCAGGACGTCCCTGGCCGTCGCCATACCCGTTCTCTCCAACATGGGCGTCCAGGTCTATTCCCTGCCCACGGCCGTGCTTTCTTCGGAAACCGGCGCGTTCGACGATTTCGTGTTCGTGGACCTGACTCATGCCATGGCCGGGTTCCTGGACCACTGGGACAGGCTCGGAGCCAAGTTCGACGCGGTTTACAGCGGGTTCCTCGGATCTCCGGCCCAGGTCGAACTGGTGGCGCGATGCATCGAGAATAACCTTCTCCCGGAAGGATTTTCCGTTGTTGACCCGGTTCTCGGCGACAACGGCCAACTTGACGCCACCATGTCCATGGACATGGTGGAACGGATGCGCTGGCTGGTCACCCGGGCCACCTGCATCACGCCCAACCTGACCGAGGCGGCCCTGCTGCTCGGCGAAGAATACCCGGCAGGGGAGATGCCCGTCGGGAAACTCATGGAATGGCTCGCCCGGCTCGGCGACATGGGGCCGGAAAAGGTCATCATCACCAGCGCGCCCCTGGGGAAAAACGCCCGTAAAACGTCGGTCGCCGCCTACGACAAGGAGCGGGACATGTATTGGAAGGTCGCCTGCGACTATATCCCGGCCTTCTATCCCGGAACCGGCGACACCTTCGCCAGCGTGGTCACGGGCAGCCTGCTCCAGGGGGACTCCCTCCCCGTCGCCGTGGAGCGCGCGGTGCAATTCGTCACCCTGGGCATCCGGGCCACCTTCGGCCATGATCTGCCCACCCGCAACGGGATCTTGCTCGAGCGCGTCCTGCACACCCTGAACCTTCCCATGACCGCGAGCACCTACACTTTGCTGCAAGAAGAGGAATAGATCATGCGCAAGCCCGTTTTCCCACCTACCCCCAAGTACGCGCCCATCCCCATGGTCGCGGGCCCCGTCACGCTGCATCCGGCGGTTATCGGCGCCATCGCCAAGGATTACGGATCCGGCCAGATCGAGCCGGATTTTCTCCCCCTGTACAAGGAGACGGCCGGCAAGCTCGCGAAGCTCATGTACACGGACGACGACGTGGTGCTCATGACCGGGGAAGGGATGCTCGCGCTGTGGGGAACGCTCAAGAGCTGCCTGAAACCCGGCGACGCTGTTCTGACCGTCGGCACCGGGGTGTTCGGCGACGGTATGGCCGATATGGCGGAATCCATGGGCTGCAAAGTGACCAAGGTGTCCCTGCCCTATGACAGCACCATCGGCAACGGCGACAGCCTGGAAACAATCGAGGCCGCCATCAGGGCGTCGCGCCCGGTTATGATCACGGCCGTGCATTGCGAAACCCCGTCCGGCACGCTCAACCCCCTGGGCGAGCTCGGGGAAATGAAAAAACGGCTCGGCGTGCCGCTTCTGTGCGTGGATGCCGTGGCCAGCCTCGGAGGCGCGTATATCGACGCCAGGGCCTGGAACATCGACATCGTGATGGCGGGCTCGCAAAAATGTCTTTCCGCGCCTCCCTCCATGAGCATCGTGTCGGTCAGCCCCACCGCCTGGGATATCATGAAGCGCGTCAACTACCAGGGGTATGACGCCATACTGCCGTTCCGTACCATCTACGCCGACGGGCGCTGCCCGTATACCCCGAACTGGCACGGCGTGGCCGCGCTGAACGCGGCGGCGGATGCCATCCTGGAAGAAGGCATGGAAGAAGTTTTCACGCGCCACGACGTCGTGGCCAGGGAATGCCGGGAAGGACTGGCCCGGCTGGGCGTCGGGATTTTTCCCCGCCCCGGCGCGGTCAGCGCCCCGACGGTCACGGCGGCCATGGTGCCGGAAGGGCGCACCTGGCCCGAATGGCGCCAGGCCTTGCGGGACAGGGGCCTTATCGTTTCCGGCAGCTTCGGCCCCATGGCGGGCAAGGTGTTCCGCCTGGGCCACATGGGGATGCAGGCTGATTCCGGTCTTGTCAGGCAAGCGCTGGAAGCCATTGAGGACGCCTTGCGCTAGAGCCTGATCACACTATGGCCCTTTCGCCCTCTGCCTGCGTCAGAAAACTTTTTTATTCCGGTCGAATACCATAAGCGTATACTCCCTGCATAAAAAAGCTTTCTTCCTTGGCAGAGAACGAAATAGCTAGTAGTGCAAACAAGCTCCAGACCGCCCGGCCCGTCATGCGGCTCCTGAAAAAAACGCCGTCCAGTGATGCCTCCATCAGGCGGACACCGTAAGAGCCCGTGCGGACGCAAAGGCGCAGCCCGAGGCGGAGCCGTTTCTACGCAACCGTCGCGAAGGCCGCGAGATACTTGTCGATATAGGCTTGCTTCTGTTTCAGCTTGTACTGGATGACATAGCGCGGATGTTCGAGGGCGATGATGCGTCCGAAAAACCCGTGCTGTTTGTTCAGGGCTTCGAGGAACTGACTGTTTTTCCCGGTTCCCAGGCAGAAACAGACTTCCCGGTCGAGAGCGAAATCCAGTTGTTTCCGGATGCATTCCACGATGAAGGGGCGGGCGGCTTCCGTCAACTCCTTTGTGTCGTAGTAATTGCAGTTCACCTCTTTGCCGTATGCGGTGGTTGCCGTGAAGCCCAGGGGGGAAAGGGAGTTTATGTAGAACTTGGCGTAAAAGGGGCACGCCCCTCCGTACCGC
>JAJBSY010000024.1 GCA_020861205.1 Deltaproteobacteria bacterium
GATCCGCGTTGAAAAACTGACCTCGGCTGTCGGCAGCGAAGTCGTCATCGACAAGGTTCTGATGGTCGGCGGCGGTTCCTTTGCCGTTGGCTCCCCGTATATCGCCGAAGCCAAGGTTACGGCGGAGGTTGTCGAGCACGGACGCGGCGAGAAGATCATCGTCTTCAAAAAGCGCCGCCGGCAGGATTCGCGCCGGACCCAGGGCCACCGCCAGGATTTCACCACCCTGAAAATCACGTCCATCACCGCGTAGCGCGAAGGAGATAAGCCATGGCACATAAAAAAGCAGGCGGCAGTTCTCGTAACGGTCGCGACAGCGCAGGGCAGCGCCGGGGCGTCAAACGGTTCGGCGGACAGAAAGTTCTCGCGGGCAACATCATCGTCCGCCAGCTCGGCACCAAGGTGCATCCCGGTTCCGGGGTCGGCCTGGGCCGCGATTTCACCATCTTCGCCACCTGCGACGGAGTGGTGCAATTTGAAAAATACGTTCGCAACCGCCGCGTGAAGACGCGCGTCAGCGTTATTCCCGTTTCCTGACCGCGTTGCAGCGGCAGCAAAAACCCGGTCCGCGCGCAGCGGACCGGGTTTTTTTATTGTTTCCCGGTCAGACTTTTCTTTCAAGCCAGGCGTCGATAATGCGCCGCGCGATGCTGAGCTTGGCGGGGAGGTCGGGCAGGTTGTCGCGGGAGAAAAAGGCCGCGGCGGAAAGTTCCTCCTCCTGCAGCGCGATGTCACCACCGGCATAATCCGCCGTAAAGCCGACCATGAGCCCGCTGGGATACGGCCAGGGCTGGGACGCGAAGTAGCGGATGTTTTCCACGCTGATGCCGGTTTCTTCCCGAATTTCGCGGGCGACGCATTCCTCCAGGGTCTCCCCCGGCTCGAGGAAACCGGCCACGAGCCCGTAGTGCGTTCCCCGGAAGGTATGGGCCCGGACCAGGAGGGCCTGCTCGCCCTTGCGCACCAGCACGATGATGGCCACCGCTATGTTGGGGAAAAGTTCGTTGCCGCATTCCGTGCATTCCTTGGAGATGGGCAGCTTCGGCCTGGTCGGCGAGCCGCAGGCGGGGCAGAACCGGGTCTGGCTGTCCCAGTGGATGAGCTCCGCTCCCTTGCCCGCGATAATGTATAGTTTTTCACCGAGGATGCCGTACGACGAGCGCAGATCCGTCATTACGCAGAGTTGCTCCGCCTCGGGTGGCAAGGTTTTCAGGGCGCAAGCGTAACACGGGGCGCCGTCGTAGGTGCCGAGGACGTGAACGTGCGCGTCCTGGTCATGGTGCGGGGAGAAGGGCCGTTTTTCACCGCGCAGGAGGGCTTCCTCCCCCTTTTTTTCCGGAAGAAGAAGCAATTGCTTGTCGTGGAAGACGAACCACAGGGGTTGATTATTCTGTGTCATGGCGGTCCCCGGGAGCCGCGAAGCTCGGCCGAATGCTCCCTGTAAAAGTATGGGGCCAATGGTAAACATGCGGGGCAAAAGGTCAATGTATTTTTTTAGCGGCGCGCGGGCTTTGCGCACGGCCGCGCGGCGTGCCGCGAGCCGGGGTGAAAAGGGGACCGCGACCGCCGGTTTGCATGTCCGGGCAAGAATGCTATATGCCCGTTTCCGGCGAGCCGCCGTTCCCGTTTACCGGTCTTCCCGTAACGGCACCCGGCCCGCCTTCGGCCCGAACACAGGAGTGCGAGTGAACAACTTTCGCGTCATAGACAAACACCGGTGGCCGCGCGCGGAACTCTTCGACTTTTACCGGAAATTCGACGATCCCTGCTTTAACGTTTCCGTGACGCTCGCAGGGGGGAACCTGTATACATGCGCCAAGGACAGGGGCGAATCGTTCTTCCTGCTGGCCTTGTACGCGATTTTGCGCGCGGCCAACGCGGTCCCGCAAATCAGGCAGAGGGTGCTGGACGGTGCGATCGTTGAATTCGAGTCGATAGCGGTGATGACGCCCGTCATGACCGGGCGGGAGATGTTCCGCCAGATCTGGTGCGAATACGCGCCCTCGTTCCCGGCCTTTGCCCGGGAGGCCGGCCCGAAGGCTAAAGAGGCCCGCGAAGGGCTTCCCGCGCCGATGGAACAACACGGCGAGGATTTTCTCTGCGCGAGCTGCCTGCCGTGGCTTCACTTCACCTCCGTGACCCAGGCGGAATACCGCTTCGGGCAAACGGTGCCGATCCTTTCCTGGGGAAAGCTCCAAAACGGCCTCATCCCGGTCAGTTGCAAGTTCAACCATGTGTTCGTGGACGGGCTGCACGTGGGACGCTTTTTCGCGGGTATCGAGAAGAGTTTCGCCGACCCCGATACGCTGTGGGAATCCGGCGGCCTCGACGCGTCCTATTGAGGCGCCTCCGCAGACGGCCCGCGCCGTTTTTCTGTTGTGAGCCGCCGGATCGCGGTATATAGTCCCGGTGTTCCCATGACGTTTGTATTCCTCTCTTTTCCGGCCGGAACAGTCCGGAAGGGGAGGGGGGAAGAGGCGGAGCGGTTTCAGCGTGCGCCGCCCGATAGGTATCCCATGAGATTTGTCGATGAAGCCATAATTACGGTCAAGGCCGGGAAGGGCGGGCACGGTTGCGTCTCCTTCCGCCGTGAGAAATTTATCCCGCGCGGCGGCCCGGACGGGGGCAACGGCGGAGACGGCGGCAGCGTGTACCTGAAAGGGGTTTCGCGCCTCCTCTCGCTCTATGACTTCCGGGTCAGACGGCGGGACGAGGCCGAGAACGGACGCCCGGGCGAGGGTTCGCAATGCCACGGCCGCAAAGGGGAAAGCCTGGTCGTGGAACTGCCCCTGGGCACGCAGATTTACGAAGTCACGGACGAGGGGGAAACGCTCTTCGCCGACCTATCGGAACCGGACGTCGAAGTGCTGGCCGCCGAGGGCGGACGGGGCGGCAAGGGGAACGAGTTTTTCAAATCCTCCACGCTGCGCGCTCCCCGGTTCGCGCAGCCCGGAGAGGAAGGTGAGGAACGCACCCTGCGCCTGGAGCTGAAAATGCTGGCGGATTGCGGCCTCCTCGGGTTGCCCAACGCGGGCAAGTCGACCTTCATCAGCAAGGTTTCGGCGGCCAAGCCCAGGATAGCGGCCTATCCCTTCACCACCCTGGTCCCGAACCTTGGCGTCATGATAGACG
>JAJBSY010000005.1 GCA_020861205.1 Deltaproteobacteria bacterium
ATCATACGGGCCTGTCCCAACTTTTGGATGTTGCGAATAAAACCGGTATGCCCTGCATCGGGGTCATGGAAGTGCCGAGGAACAAGGTCAACCGGTACGGCATCGTCGCCGGCGACAAAATGGAATCCGGCGTATGGCGCATCACGGAAATGGTGGAGAAACCCCCAGTGGAAGAGGCGCCTTCCAACCTTGCCATTGTGGGCCGCTACATCCTTACCCCCGACATTTTCGATTACCTCGAGCAAGCCGAACCAGGTCACGGCGGCGAGATTCAGCTTACGGACTCCCTGGCCCGGCTCGCCGCAGCCAAGGGTATGTTGGCCGTGAAAATGAAAGGCAGCCGGTTTGACGCGGGAGATTGGGTTGATTACCTCACCGCCAATATTTATTTCGGCCTGCACGACCCGGAAATACGCGACAGCCTGCTCGCCAGGCTCCAGGTTGTCATGGAATATGCCGCGGCCCAGCAAAAGAACTAGAGCATTGCTGCAATGATGTTTCATGACAAATGCTCCGGCCTTGTTGAACGAAGTGCAACTAGGCCGACGAGATTGGCGTAGGCGGCCTTTGCCCGCTGTGAAGCGACGATCTCAAAGCGAAACTGTTCCAGATGATGCCGGGAGCGCTATGGATGGCGCTCTGCGACTCCATATTTTTTCCCGGCGGGACGGCTCCTGATGCAGCGGTACGGAAACACGGAACAAAAAGACTTTCTGGCCGATGTCGCGTTGTTGAACCCGCCGTACGGCATCCTGACATATTCCCTGCCGGTCTACCTGCCGCGCGAGGCCTGGGCCGAAGGGCTGCGGGCCGCCGTTCCGCTCGGCCGGGGGGCCCGGGCCGCAGTTATCCTTTCCGTTCGGAGGAAAGAGGAGGGAGCGCCTCCGCCAAACGGGCTCAAGGCCATGCTATGGCCCTTGGAGCGCCACCCGCTTCTTTCCGCCCTCTATCTCGACCTCGCCCGTCAACTGGCGTTGCGCCAGTCCGTTCCCCTGGGACGTATCCTCGGTACCGTCCTGCCATCTCCGTTGCGCACCGGCAAGGCGCGGATCCGGTTTTTGGGCGACGGCGCGGGCAAGGACTTCGTCCCCCTGCGCATGGCGGACCTTGACTCCCGGACGCTGGCAGCCTGCGCGGAGGCCTGGATGCGCGGCGACGCGGTCTGCCTCGGTAACGTCGACGACCCCCTGGAAAATGAACTCTGCTCGCTGAGCCAGGATCCGCCTTGGGCGGTCCGTCCCAGGGCGGCCCGTCAGATCGAGGTCCTGGAGTATCTCTACAGCCACGGAACGGTGAGCCGTAGGCGGCTTGCGGATGATCTCGGTCCCCGGGGCGCCGCCGCGCTTGCCCTGCTGGCCGAACGCGGGCTCGTACAGGTGAAGGCGTCGGACGCGCCGCCGCCGCTTGCTTGCGAAGCCGCGCCGGAAACGGTTTCCCTGGACGTTGCCTTTACCCTCACCCCCGAGCAACAGGCGGCCCTGGATGCGTTTCTGGAAAGCCTTGAAACCGGTAAGACGGCCGTCCACCTGCTGCACGGGGTAACCGGGAGCGGAAAAAGTGTCGTCTACATGGCCCTGGCCGCGGCCTGCCTCGCGCGGGGCCGGTCCGTGATGCTGCTGGCCCCGGAAGTGGCGCTGGCGCATAAGTTATTCGCGGACGTCAACACGCACCTGCCTGACGCCCCTGTCCACCTGTACCACGGCTACCAGACCGCCTCCGCCCGCAATCACACGTTCCGGACGGTAGCCGCCCGCGACGCGGCCTGTATCATCGTGGGCACGCGGTCGGCCCTTTTCTTGCCCGCATCGAATGTGGGCGCCATCATCATGGACGAGGAGCACGACGCTTCGTTCAAGCAGGATGAGGGATTGCCGTACCAGGCGAAAGAAGTCGCCTGGTACCGGGCGTCGCGTGAAAGGGCTCTGTTGGTGTTGGGATCGGCGACGCCGGATGTCAAGACCTACCACGCGGCCAGGGAAGGGACTTTCGCCCTGCACGAACTGCCCAACCGCGTCGGCGGCGGTTCTTTGCCCGCCGTACGGCTCGTTACCATGCCCCGGGGACTAGGCGTGACGGATCGGAGCGTGCTCGCCCCGGAAAGCGTGGCGGCCCTGGCCGAGTGCGTGGATCGGGGGGATCAGGCGATTATCCTGCTGAACCGGCGCGGCTATGCGCCGCTCATGTATTGTCTCACGTGCGGCCAGGTGCTGCAATGCCCCCAATGTTCCATCAGCCTGACCTACCACAAGGGGCGCGAACGCGCGGTCTGCCATTATTGCGGCCACTCCCAGCCGTTTCCCGCGCCCTGCCCGTCCTGCAACGGTATGCATTTTCTTCCCATGGGCGAAGGCACGGAAAAGCTGGAGGAAAGCCTGGGGCCCCGTCTGCGATCCGGCACGCGCATCCTGCGGCTGGACCGGGACAGCACGCGGCGGCCGGGAATGGTGGAATCCATCCTGAACGCTTTCGCCCGCAAGGAAGCGCAAGTGCTGGTCGGAACGCAGATGCTGTCCAAAGGGCATCATTTCCCGGACGTGACGCTGGTTATCGCGGCGGATGCGGATCTCGGCCTCAACCTCCCGGATTACCGGGCTGCGGAACGGACCTTTCAGCTGCTTGTTCAGGCGTCCGGCCGGTCGGGGCGGGGCGAAAAGGCCGGTGAGGTCATCATCCAGACGCGTGATCCTGGCCACTATTGCTGGGAATTCGTAAAAACCGGCGATTACGCGGGTTTTTACGCGCAGGAGATTTTGCGCAGGGAGCGCAGGAAGTATCCGCCGTTCGTACGGCTGGCTCTTTTACGCATGAGTTTCCCTCGGGAATCGTCAAAAGGGGAGTCGCTTATGGAGGAGGGCGCCCGAACCGTCCGCGGCCGGGCGCGTGAAGCGGGGCTGACGGTTTTGGGACCGGCTCCCGCCCCTATAGCGACCTTGCGGGGTAGGCGGCGGTTCCACTGCCTGATCAAGGCGGCGAGTTGGGGACCCGTCCGGGACCTGTATCATCTTGCCCAAAAGAAGGCCGGAAAATCCGGGATATTGCGACTGGCCCTTGACCTCGACCCTGTGAATATGATGTGAACCGCGTTGGGGCCGGGCAAGCTCACACAAAGGACTCGATACCCTATCG
>JAJBSY010000266.1 GCA_020861205.1 Deltaproteobacteria bacterium
GGTCCGGGATGAACGTGCGCTTCAGGCCGAGTTTCTTCCCGTTCACGGAGCCGAGCGTGGAAGTTGATATTTCCTGCATTATCTGCGGCGGCAAGGGGCACACCCACGAAGGGCCCTGCCGGGTCTGCAAGACCACCGGCTGGGTGGAGGTGCTCGGCTGCGGCATGGTGGACCCCAACGTGTTCACCTCCGTGGGGTTCGATCCCGAGGAATGTACCGGGTTCGCCTTCGGCCTGGGCGTCGAGCGCGTGGCCATGCTCAAGTACGGCATAGGCGACCTGCGGCTCTTTTTCCAGAACAACGTGCAGTTCTTGCAGCAGTTCGCGTAAGGGCGCGTTGTGAGCTTTCCGTTGCGGACTGCCCCGACCCGAAACGGTTCGGGGATGGGGTGGTGGCCCGCGGGAAGGGTGGAACCTTTCCGTAAAGGAATCCTTCTTTCCCGCGGGGTTCCACCCCGCCCGTCCCCTGCAGGCCCAATTGCCGAGGGGTACCCTATACCCCGTTCCGGGCGACCGGAGCGGGGCCATCAGGTTCCAGGAGATCGTTATGTTACTGCCTCTGAATTGGCTGCGCGAATTTGTGCCTTACGAGGGCGATGCGGAAACCCTCGGCGACCGGCTGACCATGCTGGGCCTTGAACTGGAAGAACTGATTCATCCCTTTGCCGGCATCAAGGATATCGTGGTGGGGCACGTCGTCGAGTGCGGCCCGCACCCCGACTCCGACCATCTTTCCGTCACGCGGGTGGACATCGGCTCGGAAGTGCTGGATATCGTCTGCGGCGCGCCCAACGTCGCGAAGGGGCAGAAGGTTCCCGTGGCCCCGGTGGGCGTCACCCTGCCCGGCGGCCTTGTCATCAAGAAAACGAAGCTTCGCGGCGCGCCCTCTAACGGCATGATCTGTTCGGAACGCGAACTGGGCCTGACGGACGACCATTCCGGCATCTGGGTGTTGGACGAGGCCTTGCAACCGGGAACGCGGCTTGTCGACGCCCTGAACCTGGAAACGGACGTCCTGGATATCGGCATCACCCCCAACCGTGGCGACTGTTTGAGCGTGCTGGGCCTGGCGCGTGAAGCGGCCCTGGCCTTTGACCTGCCCCTGTCGCTGACGCCGCTGTCGTTCACGGAAACCGCAACCAAAGCTGCGGACGCGGTATCGATCCAGGTCGAGGACGGGGTGCGCTGTCCCGTGTATATGGCGCGGGTTCTTGAAAACGTGGCCATCAGCAAAAGTCCGGACTGGCTGCGCTTCCGCCTGATCGCGGCGGGGATGCGGCCCATATCCAACATCGTGGACGTGACCAACTACATCATGCTGGGATACGGCCAGCCTCTGCACGCCTTTGACCTGGACACGGTCCGGGGCCGCAGGATCATCGTCAGGTGCGCGGCCGACGGTGAATCGTTCGCCACCCTGGATGGCCAGGAGCGCACCCTGACCGCGCGCGACCTGACCATCCGCGATACGGAACGCGCCATTGCGCTCGCCGGCGTCATGGGCGGCCTGGAGACGGAAATTACGGACGCGAGCACGCGCGTCCTGCTTGAATGCGCCATCTTCCAGCCGCGGACCGTGCGCCACACGGCGCGTCGCCTGGGCATTCCGTCCGAGTCTTCCTACCGTTACGAGCGCGGCGTGGACCAGGGCCTCGCCCCGTTCGCCCTGGACCAGGCGGCGGCTCTTATGGCGGCGCTCGGCGGTTCGGGCGTCGCGATATACGAAGGCGTGTCCAAGGAGGAGCCGCGCCCCTGGAAGAGCGAGCCCGCCCGCTTCCGCACGGCCCGTTGCAACCAGTTGCTCGGCCGCGAGATGGACAGCGCCTTTTGCCGGAAAACCCTTGAGAAGCTCGGGTGCCGGGTTGACGCGGCGAAAAAGGATGAATGGACCGTCTTTCCCCCGAGCCACCGCCCCGACCTCACCCGCGAAGCGGACATGATCGAGGAAGTGGCGCGGGTATTCGGTGTCGACCGCTTCGAACCGACGCTGCCGGCCATCCCGCATTCCCTGGAACGGGCCGGCGCTCCGGAAACGGAATTCGCCTTTTGGCGGCGGATCCGCCGCTGGGGCGCGGGCCTGGGCTTGAACGAAGTCATCAACTACAGCTTCACCGGCAACGCGGACCTCGACAGGCTGAACCTGCCCAAGGAAAACCGCATCCGGATTATGAACCCCCTCAGCTCCGAACGGGACGTTATGCGCACCGAGCTTGTGCCGGGGATGCTTTCCGCCCTGCGCAACGGCCTGGCCCAGGGTCGTTGGGGGCTGCGCCTTTTCGAGCTTGCGCACGTGTTCCACGCGGACGGGGCTTCCGAAACGACGGCCAGGGAACCCGGCCGTATTTCCTTCCTCCTGTACGGCGAGCGTTTTGACTCCGCCTGGCCGCATACGCCGGGCATCATGGATTACCCGGACCTCAAGGGCGTGGTGGAACATTTCCTGGATTTCCTGCATCTGAAAAACGCCCGCTTTATTGCTGACGAATCGCCTCACCCCTGGCTGCGTCCGTCGGTCACGATCCGTATCGGGGATACCGTCGTCGGCGTCATGGGCCGGGTTTTGCCGGAAATCGCGGATACCGCCCACGCCCGCCACGACGTCTGGACGGCCGAGCTCGACCTCAACGCCTTGCGGATTCTCCACGATTCCGTGAAGGTGGCGTTCAGCCCGTTGCCGGTCTACCCGCCTGTCCGCCGCGACATCACGTTCGCGGGTCCCTATGCGCTGCCCGCCGGGGACGTTCTGGAAGCCATCCGGGCCATGAACCTGCCGCTGCTTGAGGAAACCCACCTGCACGACGTCTACGCGCCGGATGACGAAGACGTCCGGCGGCTGACTTTCCGCATGACCTTCCGCCACGGCCGGCGACCCCTGGAAGACGCCGAGGTTGACAAACAGCGGGACGCGATAGCGAAACATCTCACGGAAACGCTGCCGGTCCCCCTGTAACCGCGCCCGCAAAACGTCCGAGACCGTATCCGCCGAGCCGCTTTCTTGCGGCTCGGCGATGTTGTCTTCCTTGCCGTCTATGGCGAACGCGCGAACAGCGTATTAGCCACCGGCCGGAAACAAGTCTATTTACAGCAACTGATGTCGCCGATGCATGACGGTCCCCCGT
>JAJBSY010000180.1 GCA_020861205.1 Deltaproteobacteria bacterium
GGTAGTATTGGCGTCACTCAGCATGTTACGAATGTTTTATGTTAGTAAGTGTTTGTTTTTGCTACCAAATTAAACAACCTTTCTTTAAGGAGCTTTCCGTATGAAACGTCTTGGTATTCTTCTACTCGCTCTTTTGGTACTCAGCATTGGCGCAACCACCGCCGCGACGGCGGCGAGCAAGACCATCATCAAGATCGCCGGCATGAAGCCGGAAGGTGAACCGGAAACCTTAGGAATGCATAAGTTTGGCGAGATCCTCGCCAAGCTGTCCAACGGCAAATACGAAACGCAGGTGTTCCCCAACAGCCAGCTCGGCAAAGAAGACGCGTACATCGCCAGCACCCGCCGCGGCACCATTCAGATGTGCGCCACCGGCACGCAGACTTCCGCGTTGCACCCTGCCATGGCCATGCTGGAAACTCCCATGCTGTTCAACGACCTCGCCCATGCGCGCCGCGCCATGCAAGGCAAAACCTTCGACCTGATCAACGAGGGATTCCCGGAAAAATCCGACCTTCGCACGCTGAACGCCTTTCCCTTGGGTTTCCGTCACTTTTATTCCAAGAAAGCCCTGACCGGCATGAAAGACCTGGACGGCCTGCGTATGCGAGTCCCCAACATCCCCTTGTATATCAATTTCGCGAAAGAATGCGGCATAAGCGGCCAGCCCATGCCCTTCGCGGAAGTGCCAGCGGCCCTGGACCAGGGCGTTATCGACGGCGGGGACAGCCCGATCGTCGACATCGCCGCGCTTAAGATGTACGAAATCACCCCGAACATCACGCTTTCCGGCCACATCCTGGTTATCCACTCCCTGTATATCAACGAAAAGTTCTACCAGGGTCTGCCCGAACAGGACAGGAAATGGTTCGACCAGGCCGCGAAGGAATCCGCAGACTGGTTGTGGGATCTGATGGCCGAACTTGAAAACAAGGCCATTGCGGACATCGAGAAGGAAGGCGGCAAAATCAACCGGCCTTCCCAGGAATTCCACGACGCCATGGTCGAAGCGGGCAAGCGCAGCTGGAAGCTGTTCTATGACACCGTACCCAACGCCAAGGAAATCCTCGAAAGCGCCGAAGCGTATAAATAGCCGGAATGTCCGGAGAGGGGGAGGGTTCTCCCCCTCTCCTTTCTTTTTGCCGCCGGATGGCATCCGGTAAAATTCAACAGCATTCACAGCGGCTCGCCATGGCGAGCCGCTGTGAATGCCGGGGTATATATGACGCAAGACACTTCTCATTCCGAAACCGCGGAACCGTTGGAACCGCGGGACTCCAAGGGCGAGTTTGCCTTCCAGATTTTCTGCGCTTCCATTTTCCTTGGGATGATCGGCCTGGTTTTTTATAACGCGTTCCTGCGCTATGTTTTTCGCTCTTCATTCGCCCCGAGCGAAGAGTGGGCGCGGTTTCTCTTCATGTTCATCACGTTCTACGGCGCAATAGAAGCGTTTTACCGGAAAAAGCACATCGCGGTGGACATGTTCGTCGGCCTGTTCGGCGGCATGAAACGCAAAGTGATCGACATCGTCGCCCAGATTCTGGGAATCGCGGCGCTTTTCCTCTTGCTTTGGGGCGGCGTCGAACTGGTGGCGCAGATGATCGACACGGTTTCCGTGGCGACCGGCGTGAACATGGGCGTCATTTCCGCCGCCCTGCCGATAATGGCGTTCGTCGCCATCATCATCCGGGGCAAGGAACTTGTCGAAATGCTGAAAAAGCCGGCTTCCGAATTTCACAAGGCCAGCTATGACCCGCAACAAATGACGTTCGAGGAATAGCCATGGAACAACTCATCTATTTCTTCGGAAGCCTCGGCGTGTTCCTGGCCTTGGGAATTCCCATCTCCCTGGTCCTGGTTCTCTGTTCCATCGTCCTGATGTTCACCGGCGGCATGTGGGACACCATGACCATCCCCAACATCATGGTCGACGGCGCGAACAACTATCCGCTCATGGCCATCCCCTTCTTCGTGTTCGCCGGGGAGATCATGGCCGCGGGCGGCCTTTCGAAACGCGTGGTTGACCTCGCCCAGCTCATCATCGGCCGGGTCAAGGGCGGCCTCGGCTATGCGGCGATTATCGCGAGCATCATCTTTGCCGGCCTGATGGGCAGTTCCGTGGGCGAAGCGGCGGCCCTCGGGGTCCTGCTGCTGCCGATGATGAAACGCGTCGGTTAAGCCCCCGGCCCCGCGGGCGGCATCATCGCATACCGCGCCATCCTCGGCCCCATCATCCCCCCGAGCACGAACTTCATCATCCTCGGCTCCACGGTCAGCCTTTCGGTTACCAAGCTGTTCATGATCGGCCTTTTCCCGGGTCTGTTCCTCGGCGTGGGCCTTATGATCGTCTGGTGGTTCATCGTGCGCAAGGACGGGTATACCGAGACCATCACCTTTACCCGTGAACAGGCCAAGGCCATTCTTATCGACGCAAGCCCCGCCTTTCTGCTGCCCGTGCTGCTGCTCGGCGGCATCCGTTTCGGCGTATTCACGCCGACGGAAGGCGGGGCATTCTGCGCCATTTACGCCATCGGCGTCTGTATGCTCTGGTACAGGGAACTCTCGTTCCGCCAGCTCCTGCGCGTCAGCGCGGCGGCCGCGCGCACAACCGCGGTGGTCATGCTCATCGTGGCCACGGCGACGGCGGTCGGCTACTTCATCACCATGGCCCGCATCCCGATGTACATCGTGAGCGTGTTCGAACCGTTCATCGACAGCCCCAGACTGCTGCTGTTCATCATCATGATGTTCCTGCTCGTCGCGGGCATGGTCATGGACCTGACACCCAACGTGCTCATCTTCGCGCCGGTGTTTTATCCCCTTATCCTGCAGGCCGGGATCGACCCCTACCATTTCGGGTTGATCTTCATCCTCAACCTGGGTATCGGCGTCATTACGCCTCCGGTCGGAACGGTGCTGTACGTCATCTGCGGGATAGGCAACATCAAGCTGCCAAACCTGGTTTCCAAGATGTTGCCGTTCATCATCGTGGAGATTATCATCTTGTTCCTGCTGGTGTTCTTCCCGAAACTCTCGCTTATCCCTCTGGGATGGCTGATCTGAGGAAAAATAGGCCTCGTCGCAAAAACCCCCCGGGCCATGCCCGGGGGGTTTTCC
>JAJBSY010000383.1 GCA_020861205.1 Deltaproteobacteria bacterium
CTTCGGCCGCCCATGCGAACGGCGATATCCACATTCACGACAAAGATTTCTACATGCTTACCGAAACCTGTTGCCAGATCGACCTGATCCCGCTGTTCAGGAACGGTTTTTCAACGGGACACGGCCATTTGCGCGAGCCCAACTCCATCGAGAGCTATTCCGCGCTCGGTTGCATCGCGATCCAGGCGAACCAGAATGAGATGCACGGCGGCCAGAGCGTGCCGAACTTCGACTACGCCATGGCCCAGGGGGTCGTGAAGACCTTCCGCAAGGAATATGACAAGGCCTTTACCACCTATGTGCGGATCAGGCAGTCCCAGGACGTGGACGAGGCCCGGAAAACCGCCGACGCCATGCGGGACGAGGTGGGCATGGATATCCGCCTCGGTACCGTGGACACGTACGGCAAAAGCCTGGCGGAATCCGTGGATCCGGGCCTTAAAGAGCTTGCGCAGAGCGCTCACGCCTACGCGGTGCAGGAAGCCACCGCGACCACGGACCGCCGCGTCTACCAGTCCATGGAAGCGTTCATCCACAATTTGAACACCATGAATTCCAGGGCCGGGGCGCAGGTTCCCTTCAGCTCCGTCAACTACGGCACCGACACGTCCGCCGAGGGCAGGATGGTGACCCGCAACATCCTCCTGGCCACCCAAGCGGGGCTGGGCAGCGGGGAAACGTCCATTTTCCCGGTCCAGATATTCAAGGTCAAATCCGGGGTCAATTACAACCCGGAAGACCCCAACTACGATCTGTTCAAACTCGCCATGGAGACTTCCGCCAAGCGGCTGTTCCCCAACTTCAGTTTCCTGGACGCGCCCTTCAATCTCCCCTACTACAAACCCGGCGACTACAATACGGAAGTCGGGTACATGGGCTGCCGCACCAGGGTTCTGGGCAACGTTCACGACCCCGAACGCCAGATAACCTGCGGCCGCGGCAACCTCAGTTTCACCTCGATCAACCTGCCCCGTCTCGGTATCGAGGCCAAGGGCGATATCGCGAAGTTCTTCTCCCTCCTGGATGACAGGATCGACCTGGTCTTCCGCCAGTTGCTCCACCGCCTGAAAATCCAGAGCGCCAAAAAGGTGCGCAACTATCCCTTCCTCATGGGCGAAGGCATCTGGATCGACTCCAAAAAGCTCAACTGGGACGACACCATCGAAGAGGTGCTGAAACACGGGACGTTGACGGTCGGCTTCATCGGCCTGGCCGAAACGCTGGTCGCGCTCATCGGAAAACATCACGGCGAAAGCGAGGAGGCGCAGAAACTCGGCCTTGAAATTATCGGCCACATGCGCAAACGCGCGGACGAAAAATCCGAGGAAACCAAGCTGAACTTCTCGCTTATCGCCACCCCGGCGGAAGGGCTCAGCGGCCGCTTCGTGAATATCGACCGGAAGCGTTACGGCGTGCTGCCCGGCATCACGGACCGCGAGTATTATACCAACTCCTTCCACGTCCCGGTATTCTATCCCATCCAGGCGTTCAAAAAAATTCAGATCGAAGCGCCGTACCATGCGCTCACCAACGCGGGGCACATCACCTACGTGGAACTGGACGGCGATACAAGCAAAAATATCGAGGCGTTTGAAGCCGTTATCCGGTATATGCACGACCAGGGCGTGGGCTACGGTTCCATCAACCACCCCTTGGACCGCGATCCGGTCTGCGGGTATGTCGGCGTGATTAACGACGTTTGCCCGCGCTGCGGCAGGCGGGCGGGGGAACCCGTCAGCCTGGAACGGATGGAGGCGTTGCGGCGCCAATACCCCGGCGTGCCCGTTTGGAAGGAATAATGCCCGTACACGGGCACGATACATACGGAAAGAGGAAGGAGACCACCATGTTGCTTGACCCGAAACGGAATGAAGGAAAAGTGGATGCGGCCACGCGCACGATAGGCGCCAACGTCGGTTTTGAGCGCACCCGGCGCATCACGGGGTACCTTGTCGGCACCCTTGACCGTTTCAACAACGCCAAACGCGCCGAGGAAAGAGACCGGGTCAAGCACGGTGCCTGAACTGCGGGTCAGCGGTATCGAGGAAGAATCCATCGTTGACGGTCCGGGTCTGCGCTTCGTGGTTTTCACGCAGGGATGCCCGCATCGCTGCAAGGGGTGCCACAATCCCGAAACCCACGACCCGGACGGCGGCTTCACGCTGGATACCGGGACGATCCTGAAAAAATTCAGGCAAAATCCGCTTCTTTCCGGCATCACCTTTTCCGGCGGCGAACCGTTTCTCCAGCCGGCGCCCTTGGCAGCGCTGGCGCGCGACATCAAGGAAAGCGGCAAAACGGTCGTCGTGTATACGGGCTACACCCTGGAGCGGCTCGCGGCCAGCAGTGACGCCGCCGTGCGCGCCCTTTTGTCCCTTGCGGACATCCTTGTCGACGGCCCCTATATCGAATCGCTCCGGGACCTGGAACTGACCTTCAGGGGCAGCGCCAACCAGCGTATTCTCAAAAGCGATACCATTCTTCGGGCGCTGCAGTCAGCCCAATAACAAACGTTCGGGCTCCCGAAACCGGTTTCCGGAGTCCGAACGCTTGCTTCCATTCCTTTTTTTCCCTATTTTCCCTGTATCCAGCATCGCAGGAGTTTTTGCATGGCCAACGCCCTCAAGGAAATGTCCCACGACGCGTTTTTGGAATTCGTCCAAACCCCGGAGGGGAAAAACGTCACCCTCAACACGGGCGCGGCGCTGGGGTTATGCCGGGGAGGCGCCGTTCCCACCAAGGCGCCCCTGGCGTGGCTGGGCCTGTTCTGGCTTTCGCTCATCAGCATTCCCTGCATTTATTTCTGGAGCGACCCCCGGTTCATCGCGTTGAGCATCTTCCTGGCCTGGCTGGGCGCAAGACGGTCCAAACGCGCCGCCGTCGCGGCCACCTGGCGGGAAGTCAAGGGCAAGGGCAGGCTGAACACAGAGCAGCAACGGGAAGTCTACGAGCTGCTCGTGCAAAAAGACTGGCTGTACCTGCCCACGCCGGATGAAAACAAGTTCGGGTGACGTATGCGTACCGTGCTGCTCGCTCTGGTTGTTCTTCTTTGGCCCGCCGCCGTTCCGGCGGAAGTTCCCCCTGCCGCCGCGGTTTCGGTCACGCTGCCCAACAA
>JAJBSY010000437.1 GCA_020861205.1 Deltaproteobacteria bacterium
AGACCACGGGCAGGTCCCAGGCGGCGGCCATGTTCAGGCTTTCGTGGAAGGTGCCTTCGTTGGAGGCGGAATCGCCGAAGAATGAGAGGCAGACCTTGCCGGTCTTCATCAGCTTGGAGGCATACGCGGCCCCGAGCGCGATGGGTATGCCGCCGCCCACGATGCCGTTGGCGCCCAGAATGCCTTTGTCCATGGCCATGATGTGCATGGAGCCGCCCTTGCCCTTGGAGTAGCCGGTGGCCTTGCCGAGGATTTCGGCCATCATGCGGTTGAGGTCGGCTCCCCGGGCGACAAGGTGCCCGTGGCCCCGGTGGGTGCTGGCGATATAGTCGGTTGCGTTCAGGGCGCCACACGCCCCGGTGGCAACGGCTTCCTCACCCAGGTAAAGGTGGGCAAGGCCGGGCATAAGGCCCCTTTTGTAAAACTCGAACACTTCTTCCTCGAAGCGCCGGGTACGGTACATGACAGTATAGAACTGCCCGGCTAACTTTTTCATGTCTTCCTTTTTCATTGTCCGTGTCTCCTCGCCGTCAGTTGCGGTTGTCAGCGGTTCCGGCCGCTTTCCGGCAGGCTGCCCCTGCGCCGGGTTCCGGCACACTCCATGCACAGGGTAAAGCAACCGGTGTGCCAAGTTCGTTCTTCAGGGCAGACTCGATGGGGATTATTTCAAACAAGTTGATATTTATTTTTTTTTCTCATCATGGCATAGTGAGTCACGTCTTTTGACACACTTGACACACGGCGTGCATGTGTCATGGACGGAAAATCCGTGTCAAAGAGAGAGGGTGCCATGGCGTATCAAGTTGTCCGGTCCGCAATAAGACAGGCGCGAAGGCTGTTCCGGCAGAACGAGCCTATCCCGGAAGGGCTTCTGCGGCCCGAAATACTGGAATCATGGATGCGTTCCCGCTCGTACGGGCTGGAATTCGACAAGGCCGATAAGCGGTTGCTCTCCATCGAGGCGATCCGGGAACGTATCCGGGAGCGCCGCGATTTGTATGAAACCGCTCTGCCGGTCATGGAGAAGCTCTATGACTTTACCGCCGGTTCAGGCTGCCTCACCACCCTCTCGGACGAAGAAGGGTATATGTTGAAGGCCATGGGCGATAAGGAAATTATGGAGATCGCCCGCAAGAACAAATTCATGGAGGGCTGCAACCGGAGCGAGCGGCGGCTCGGCACCAACGGCATCGGCACGCCGCTCGTGACGCACCGGCCGATTCAGGTTTTCGCGGAAGAACATTACTATGAGCTGCACCATTATTGGGTATGCTCCGGAGCGCCCATCTTCGACCCGGCAGGGAAAGCGATAGGGGTTTTCTGCGTCACCGGGCTGTTCGACAAAGTCTCGTACCACACGCTCGGGCTCGCAGCGGCCGCGGCCGATTCCATCACCCAGCAATTGGCCATGAAGCAGGCCTACAGCGCCATGGTCCGTACCCAGCAGCGCATGAAGGTCATCGTTGAGACCGTTCCGTCGGGCATCTTGCTCTGCAACCGGGATATGGAGATTCTCCAGTGCAATTCGCGGGCCGCCGCCCTCCTGGTTTTGCCGGAAAGTCAGATTGTGGGCAAAAAACTTCACGATATCCTCGGCAAGGAACCATTCGCCCATGACGAGCTCCAGCAAAAGCTGGATGACAAGGATATTACCATCGAGCGGGACGGTCTGCCCCTGCATTTCGTCTTTTCGCTGACCGCGGCCGACACGGACGATTACGTCATTACCTTCGTCAAGACGGAGTCCTTCCACAAGAAAGTGCACCGGGTCATCGGGTCGGAGGCGTATTTCACCTTCGACAACATCGTGGGCCAGGCTCCAGCCGTGCTGAACGCGGTATCCCTTGCCCGTATCGCGGCGGCGAACAACTCCACCGTCCTCCTGACCGGGGAATCCGGAACCGGCAAGGAGCTGTTCGCCCAGTCCATCCATAACGGGGGAGCCCGCCGCGCCGGACCCTTTGTGGCGCTCAACTGCGCCGCCCTGCCGAAGAGTCTCATCGAAAGCGAGCTGTTCGGATACGAGAGCGGCTCCTTTACCGGCGCCCGGCGGGAAGGTAGCGCGGGCAAGTTCGAGCTCGCCAACGGGGGCACCATCTTTCTCGACGAGATCGGGGACATGCCCCTGGACGTGCAGGCAAGCCTCCTGCGCGTGCTGCAAAACCGCGAGGTAAGCCGTATCGGCAGCTCGAAAGCCACGAAAATCGACGTGCGCATCATCGCCGCCTCAAACAAGAACCTGCCCGCGGCCATCAAGATGAACGCGTTCCGGGCGGATCTGTATTACCGGCTGAACGTTTTCAGCATCCATATCCCCCCCTTGCGGGAGAGAACGGCCGATATCAGGCTGCTGGCCGATTATTTCCTGCGTAAGTATGCGGACCTGTCATCCCGGCTGATCGAAGGCTTTACCGACGCCGCGTACCGGGCGCTGGAAAAGCATATCTGGCACGGCAACATCCGCGAACTCGAAAACGTCATCGAGCGTTCCGTCTATGTCGCCCGCTCCAGGTTGATCGACGTGGAAAGCTTGCTGCTCAAACCTTCCACGCACAATCCCCTGCCTGCCCTCTACGGTACGGATACGGAACTCGCGGCGGCTTTCAGGACGAACGAGGCCGCCGACGCGGCGAAGAAGGCCCTGACAATGGCTTCGGGCAACATGCGCCTGGCGGCCGAGCTGCTTGGGGTCAGCCGCCGGACGTTATACAGGAGGCTGGCCGATATGGGGCTGCAGCCCGCGGACCTGCGGCAGAAATGAATTGATACGGCCGTCCGGGATCGGGCGGCGCGACCGTAGCGTTGGCATACTTGACAGGGAATCCCGTGCCGCCTTCGCGTCCGACGCGGGCGGTCTTGCCACGGCCGGCCTTAGTGAGGGCGGAAGGGGCGCGGACGGTTCCGTGAAACGGCAAATCAGGGGATAACCCGCTTGAGGGCGCGTATTCTTCTCCAGGATTGGGCTATCCGCTCCGGGCTGACGGCGCCGGTCCGCACGAGGTGCGCGATGGCGGCATGGACGCGGCGTCCCTGTTCCGGGTGGTGGCGCAGGGTGTTGCCGCACAGGATGATGTCCACGCCCGCGTCGATGGCGAGCGTGATGCGGTCTT